>DBFDDV010000001.1:0-3405 GCA_048302525.1 Collinsella sp.
CATGAAAAGAGGACGGCATAGACCTTCTGGTCATGCCGTCCTCTTTGAATGACAAGTTGTCGCTCTGGTGGGCGCGCAGCGTCAACTAGTTACGCGGTTCGTAGAACCGCGTAACCCCTAGAAACGGTTACCGCGGAAACCGCCACCGTTGCGGCCGCCACGGTCGCCACCGCGACCGCCGCGGTCGTTACCACGGTTGCCGCCGAAGCCGCCACGGTTGCCGCCGCGGTCGCCATAGCCACCACGGTTGCCACCAAAGCCGCCGCGACCGCCACGGTCGCCGCCACGGTCACCAAAGCCGCCACGGCCGCCACGGTCGCCACCGCGACCGCCGCGGTCGCCACCACGGCCACCACGATCGCCAAAGCCGCCGCGGCCGCCACGGTCGCCGCCACGGCCACCACGGTCGTCACGGCCGCCGCGAGGACCGCGATCCTCGTCCAGGCCCATGGCGACGAGCGGAGCGATAACCTTATCGAGAGCGGCCATCAGCTCGGTGGCCTCCTCGTAAGAAAGCTCGGGCAGGAGCTTCTCCTTCTTGTTGGCAAGCTCGACCAGGCCCTCAGCGGCATCCTCGGCGGCGAAGACAACAATCTTGCGCATATCGCCCTCGGCGTCGTCGATGCGGCCGACCAGATCGGCAGCCTCGGCCTCGGCCATCAGGCCATCGAGCTCACGAAGGCGCATGCCCAGCAGGTCGGACATTTCCTTCTGCTCCATCTTGGGCTTGAGGTCAAGAAGCTTGATGGCGCGCTCGATGTTCGCCATGCGCTCGGCCTTGGCCTCCTCCTCCTTAGAAATAGCAAAGCGACGGCTACGCAGCAGGCGGGCGGCCTTCTGCATCTTGTCCATCAGCTCTTCGTCATCGTAATCAACGGCGGCCTCGACAACCTCGGCCTCCTCCTCGGCGGAAACCTCGTCAGCAGCCTCAACCTCGGCAGCTTCGGTCTCCACGGTCTCGACTGCCTCGACCTCGGCAGTCATGGTCTCGTTCTCGGTCTCGTTCATGATCTCTTCGTTCTCGGACATGAGACTCCTTCTTGGCCCTCTCGGGCATCATCGCCCCATTCGCGGGGCCCGTCGCGCACTCTTTGCGCTTTAAACATTCATGCCTCTCGGCAAAACGTCCATTAGTTTATGGTGTCGCCATCTAATCTAGCTGCAGAATCTATGTGCACACATTAATGCGACATGTGTGACTCGCGACGAGCGTACACCAGCGACGCCACAAACCCGACCACGGCAATCACGGCCGCCACGCGCACGGCAGTTGCAAATCCAATCGCCTGGGCAACGTCGGTCGCAGCGCCAGCCGCGCCGGCAGTCGCTGCAGAACTCGAGAGCAGGCCGATAAACAGGGACGGGCCAAACGATGCGGCAATCATGTTCCACGTGTTAAGCAATGCCGTTCCGTGAGGATGTTCAGCGGCAGGCAGCGTCTCCAATCCGGCCGTTTGCGAGGGGCTCAGCACCAAACCGACTCCGGCATACACCACAACGGTCAGCGCCACAACGACGCCGATGTTCATGCTTGCCGCCGTCATCGAGATTGCAGTCTGCCCCACGGCAATCAGGGCAAAGCCGACCGGCAGCAGCGGCCATGCGCCACGGGCGTCCATCACGCGTCCGCCCACAATCGAGGTCACGGCGTTACAGGCAATCGCCGGCAAAATGAGCAAGCCCGCAACAAGTGCGGTCATGCCGTATGCGCCCTCAAAATAGAGCGGCAACAAAACGCTCATCGAGAACGTCGTCATCATCGACACCACCACAAGCAGGCACGCAGGCCAAAAACGAACGCTCGCCATGGGACGCACGTTAAGCACCGGATGCTCGAGTTTGAGCTGGCGGGCCGCAAACAGGCCGAGCAGCACAATAGCGGCGATAAGCGTCACGATGCCGGCAATCAGATTGGTCGAGAACTCGCCTACGGAATACACAAATGCCGTAATGCCGGCGGCGAGCAAAACAACCGACAGAATATCAAGCGTGGTGTTCGAGCGCTCTCCGACATTCTGAACAAGCTTTACGCCCGCCGCAGCGACCACAATGCCGGCCACCAGCGGCACTACGAACACCGCCCTCCAGCCAAACAACGTGCACATAAGACCGCTGATCACAGGTCCAAACGCCGGCCCTAGCGTAATGCAGGCACCACCCAGGCTCAGATACAGACCGAGCTTCTCGCGCGGGGCGCAAGACAGCACCACGTTCATCATGAGCGGAAACAAGATGCCCGATCCCGCAGCCTGCAAAATACGACTTGGCAGCAAAACGCTAAACGACGGAGCGATCAGACACAGGACTTCGCCGGCGACCATACATCCGCATGCGAAAAACAACAGCTTGCGCGTCGAGAAACGGCCGGACAGGAAGGCCATGATGGCCGTAAAAATCGACGTCACGATCATGTAGCCCGAGACGAGCCACTGTGCCGTGGTGGCACTCACCGAAAAGGCTGCCATAATGTCGTGCAACGCCACGTTAATGATGTTCTCGTTAAACGCGGCAACAAAGGCTGCAATATACATTACGACGAGAATCGCCGCAGAGGCCGATGGCGTTACTTGAACTTGTTGCTGAGATTTGCTCCCCATGCATTTCCTTCCTCTTGGAACGACAGTCGCATCGCCCCAGAGGAACGGTCCAGGGCGAAAAATGAGCCCTAGACTTACGCCAGACGCCGTACACGACGAATCTGGCAACATGGTCCAACGTTGAAAGATTGTAACGCGGACGCGCAGCTTTCCTTCCGCGCTATTATTAAAAGTCCACGAAAGCATAAGACATGAGGAGCCCGCCATGATTAAGCCCATCATGAAATCCGAGTTCTTTTTGCGTCTACCTTCCGAAGACGCGGGGCCCGACGACGCCGTGACCGGGCAAGACCTCCTGGATACGCTCCACGAACATGAACACGAGTGCGTGGGGCTCGCCGCCAACATGATCGGTGTGCGCAAACGCATCATCTGCGTAAAGGACGGCAACAGGGCGCTCCTGATGTACAACCCTCAAATTCTTGAGCAGGTCAATGCCTATCAGACGAGCGAAGGATGTCTCTCGCTGATCGGCGAGCGTCCCTGTACCCGCTATCGCCGCATTAAGGTGGAGTATTTGGACGAGAACTTCGTCCACCGCATCAAAAACTTCTCGGGCTACACCGCCGAGATCATCCAACACGAAATCGACCATTGCTGCGGAATCGTAATCTAGTTCCGCGAGTCAAGGAAAATGATCTGTTTTCCTCCGTCCCTAATGGACCATGGTAACGACGCAGGCTGAGCACACGACAGACACTATGACCCAATCCAGGGGCACGGAAACGACAGGAGCCCCCGCTCGTGACCGCGGGTCGGGGCTGCGACAATGTTGTTGAAGTGCCAGAGGCGCAGCCGCGCCGCAACG
>DBFDDV010000002.1:0-2653 GCA_048302525.1 Collinsella sp.
GGCTTGCGTACGCGTGGGCCCGCGGGCGTGTTGGCGTGTTCGAGTAGGGAGGCCTTGCCATGGCGAGCGAGCGTTCTGTTGGCGAGTTGCTCGACGAGCTGTTTGGCTTTGAGTCGGTAGCCAAGCGTCAGACGGCGCTTGAGCAGTACGATCGCGGTGAGCTGGTGCGCAGGGCGCGCTCCCGCGAGCTGCTGGGCGTGCTTAGGGGCGTCGAGGCTTCTGAGCACGCTGCGCGCGAGTCTGCCGTGCGGGCTGTTGACGGGTATGTTCGCCGTGTTGAGGGCGCCGCGCTTGCACGCGCTCGCAAGCGGGCGGGCATTGTTGGTCCGCTGCGGATGGAGCGCCGCTATGCTGCCTTTTTGCGCATGGAGGACAAGGCCGAGTTGCTGGCCCGTTTGGAGCAGACGCTTGCGTTTATCGAGGTAAAGCTGCGTGCGAATACGGCGGAAAAGGTGCGCGCGGCGTACGATGCTGCGGGGGCTATGGTGCTGCAGGACGTGGCACGCCTGAGTGACGTGCGCGTTGTGGATGCCGTGCCCCTGGATGCCGATCTGCTATGTACGCAGTTGGAGCAGTTGCGTTGTGCCGCCGACGCGACGGACCTTGCGGGTATGATCACAGCGACGTTTGAGTCCGAGCTGAGTGCGACGGGGTCGCTGGGCGCTGACGGGTTTACGGGCGATTTGGCTGGCGATGTTGCTGGTGACGTGGCGTTGGAGCGTGAACTTACCAACGTGCGCGGCGCTGCGCAGCGAGCGCGCTTGGCGGCGCAGGCGTATCGGGCCGAGCGCGCCACCCGCGTTGCGGGGAGCACGGTGGAGCCGGTATCGTTGCCCGAGTCTGCGTGCGCTGCGTGCGAGACGGCGTGCGATGCCGGGGAGCTTTCCGAGTTGCTCGCTCAGGTTAAGAAGTCGTTTGAGACCTACCGTCGTGTTGTTGCCGACGGTGGGTTGTTCTGCGCGTTTGGCACGGGCTCGCCGCACGGCATTTGTTGTGGTACGAGCTATTTGGACTACGATTCTCGGCTTGATGAGGACGTGCTGGTGGGCGAGTACGATGGTGCAACCAGGCATACTGTTCGGCATGAGGTTGCGATTCCCGAGCTGGTGGATGGGGCTTCTGCCGAGGGCGGCGATTCGCTCAAGGTTGCCGTGGCGCGCATGCGCGAGTTTAACGGGCGTCGCTACGATGGTGTGCTGGATGAGGATCCTGCGCGCCATGTGAATGCGTTTTGGTATGGACTTAAAAAGCTCAGCCAGTATTGCGAGGCCGCCGTGCGTGTGGATGAGCGTGCTTGGGATTGCTTTATCGATAAGGTGCAGTTCGCCTACGATGAGCCCGTGGGACGTTTGGCTGCACAGATGGACGACAAGCAGGTTGCGGCTTTTGTTGCTGCCGTGGATGAGCTTGGCGCTGCTGAGTAGGGGTCCTGGCCTGGTAGGAGGTTTCATCATGAAGATCGAAGTTGACGTAGATCAGCTGCGCGAGAGCCTGCTCGACCGCGCGGGGTCTGCGGCGGGCGTGGGCTTTCCGGCCGCCATGCTCGACGTGATGGATATCGAGGATGAGTCGCCCCAAGAACTCCTAGATCGAGCCGAACGCGAAGGCCTCGACCTCCGAGACTTTGCCGTCGATGACGACTGCGGAGCGTCTGACGACTGGTGACCCCGGGTCAGTTCATCCTTTTCTTCCTGAGATATAAGAGAAATCCCTTTTTGAACGTCCTTCGGGTTCCAAAAAATAGCCGATCAGTCTTTGTATCTTCCTTGCTGTCAAACTTGATAGCCGTTAGCTCGATCGTACAGATGTAGTCAGCAACTTGGAATAGCCGGTAGGCTCGTGGTGTGGCTTCTCGGTATACGATGACATCCCTTGCTAGAACGTACTCAAGCGCAGAATGAATGACCTCCGTTACAATCGGTTGGCCGTTGTCGTAGTAAATCTTAACGGTGTCGTATCGCTGGAAGAATTTCAGATGGTCGAAAAGTTCAACTGTGAGGTCTCGCCTCATTCTCTCCGCGAGACCGTTTTGATTGCCGGCGAATTCGCTCATTCGGTATTGCAGACAGAGATAGCGTATGGGGAGATGCTGAATGAACGCGCGAAATGCGCTCAACATGTGCCTTCGCTGCTCCTTGGGAAGATCTTTGTAGTCGCCGTTTCCATTCAGTAGGGGTCCTGCATGAAAAGGCGTATTGGGAAGCGAGGACTGCGACAGGGCGCGCTCGTAGCGGTCAATGCGTTCAACGATTGCATCGTTTTGATCGTGAAAAACGAGGGTGACGAGGTAGTAGTTGGAGACGCCTCCGAGGTCGCCAGATTCGTCAACAAAGACGGAGAGTTCGCTCATGATGGGCCTCCATTTTTGCAAAAAAATGCCGGGGGTAAGACCCCGGCTCTTGGAGGCCCCTCTTTTGGAGGGAACCGTATTCTTTATACCATGAGATAAGGGGTGCTTTCAAGTAATATTATAATAAGCAAACATATGTTCGTCAAACTACCTGCGAAAAGTCCTTAGCCGTCCAGAGGTGGGTAGAGCGGCTCGTAAATTGCTGACGCAATGGGCCGGCGTTTTCCCGAGAAGTATTTAGTCTTGACTCGCATAAAAAATGCCGGGGGACATCCCCCGGCTCTTGGAGGCCCCTCTTTTGGA
>DBFDDV010000003.1:0-12522 GCA_048302525.1 Collinsella sp.
TTGGCAAAGTTTGGCAGGTGAATGTTGGTAATAAGTGTTGCCGCCGCCTGAATGAATCCGCGAAATCGGGCCAAAACATGCGACGCAGTGTTTTCTCTTTTATCCAATTCCGATACACTCCAAGCACAGCCTAATCGCCTTGGCCAGCACGGCATCCGCCTCGCCACGCATAACGCCAAAGCACACCATGGCAATTCCGACGATCAACAAAGCGACCTGTACCACGGGTTTTACCGCTTTGAACAACCTGACCACTCCTTTCGTTACGCGACCATTGGACCATATCGGCTATAAAATCCGTGTTAAGCGCGATTTGAAATGTGCAAGGAGACTGTTATGCGTATTTTGATCGTCGAGGACGAGCAGGCGCTGTGTGACGCAATCGCGCGCAGCTTGCGAAACTTGGCGTACAGCGTCGACTGCTGTCACGACGGACAGGAGGCGCTCGACCTACTGGACGTTGAGGCCTTCGACCTCGTGGTACTCGACCTCAACCTTCCCCGTATCGACGGCATGACCGTACTCAGGGAACTTAGGAAAACTGACTGCGAGACCAAGGTACTGATTCTGTCCGCACGTGGCGAAGTATCCGATAAAGTCGCCGGACTCGATGCCGGGGCCAACGATTACCTCACCAAGCCGTTTCATCTGGACGAGCTTGCGGCAAGAATTCGCAGCCTTACCCTCAGACGCTTTACACAAAGCGACATAGTTTTAGCCTGCGGAAAGCTCCGCTTTGACACCAAGGCGCGCATCGCTTCCGTGGACAGAGAGGCTCTATCTCTTACACGCAAGGAAACGGGAATCTTGGAATACCTGATGCTTAATCAGGGGCGTCCGATAAGTCAAGAGGAGCTTATCGAGCACGTTTGGGATAGCAGCGTGAACAGCTTTAGCAACGCAACCCGCGTTCACATCTCGTCGCTCCGAAAAAAGTTGCGCAGCGCTTTGGGATACGACCCGATTCGCAATCGGATTGGAGAGGGCTACGTTATGGAGGATAGCGAATGAAAAGGCTTTCGCTGCAATGGCGCATAACGATCATGACGGCGCTGCTGACGTGTGCGGCGTGCGTGCTGACGAACTGCCTGGTCGGCTATACGGGCATGCGCTATATGGATGCCATCGGCAGTGACATCTCGGCCTTTAACGCTGCCGGCGCGGATTCGCCCCAGGTGTTCGACCCAACGAAAGCGACCCCCGATGACAAGGTCACGATCGTCGTAAACGACGCACAGGAATCTTTTGGCACGACAGCTTGGTACATCACGGCTGGAGTCACACTCCTTGGCGGCGTGCTGGCATACTTTGTGAGCGGCCGTGCACTCAAACCGCTACGGGCTTTTGCAGCCCAGGTTGAGCGCGTGCAGCCTGACAACCTAAGCGAAATCAGACTCAGTGAAGATGTGCCCACCGAGCTACAACGATGCAGCGCCTCTTTCAACGACATGATCGCCCGTCTTGGCGAAGGGTTCTCTGCACAGCGTCAGTTTACCGGCAACGCCGCACACGAGCTGCGCACCCCGCTCGCCCTTATGCAAGCACAGATTGAACTATTCATCTCCGAGCACTCCGGTTTGCAACCCGAAACAGCCGAGCTGCTCGGCCTGCTACAAGAACAAACCGAGCGCATGTCTCGAATGGCCAAGGTATTGCTCGAGATGAGTGAGCTCCGCAGCGTCCCTTGCGAGGACGATGTGGAACTTGGTCCTTTATCCGAAGAGGTCCTCACCGACCTTGCGCCACTTGCCGAAAATAAGGGCATAGCCCTCAATTGTGCTGGAGACGCTTTAGTAATCGGGAGCGACACGCTCCTCTATCGGCTGGTGTTTAACCTGGTCGAAAATGCCATCCGTTACAGCCGCACCGGCTCGACTGTCAACTTCTCCATCTGCGACAACGACAGCCATGTGTTCCTGCGAGTCGAGGACCAGGGCCCGGGAATACCCAAGCAGTACCGTGAGAGCATCTTCCAGCCGTTCTTTCGTCTAGACACATCCCGCAGCAGGGCATATGGCGGCGCAGGACTCGGACTAGCGCTCGTTTGGGAGATTGCAGCGCTTCACGGTGGCACGGTAGAGGTCGAAACAAGTTCCGAGAACGGGACCGTGATGCTCGTGACCCTCTCAAAGGGGGCCACCACGTGATCCGACTGTCCAGGAATCCCACTCGACATTGTGAAACGCGTCCCAAAACTTGGACATGAGAAATGGGAGACAGTTCGCATCTATGCCGAGGACGAAGTCCTGGCGGGGATTCAGGATGCGCAGAGGAAGCTTACGGCAGAAAACCCCGACAGAGTCGTGACCGTCGGCGGCAACTGTATGGTGTCGCTTGCCCTCTTCGATTACCTGCACGGGAAATACGAGAACGTTGGAATCGTCTGGATCTATGCGCATCCGGATGTATCCACGCTGAATGATGGCTACCCCAACGCTCACGCCATGGTACTTGGCAGCCTTTTGGAACAGGGTGCACCGCAACTCGTTTCGCGGATGCGGCATCCGGTGTTTAAGCCGAGCGATCTCCTGCATGTCGGGCTACAGCAGCTCCACGACTATCAGGAGGTTTGCTTAAACAAGCATAGGTGTTGCGGTTTTAGCCGATGTCCTCATGGAGGAAAACGACATGCTGGGTCTGTCTGATTAAAGTCCAACAGTTTCCATGAGGCATCTAGCGCGGTAAAAGCTAAAGACACGGGAGGCCCCAAACTGTCAACCATCTTTACGGGTGCAAGGGAAACGGGCAAGACAGCCCCCCTCTCGCTCCTATCCGAAACGGCGCTTGAACACGGCTGGATTGCAGCGAATGTCTCCGCCATGCCCGGCATGCTCGAAGATATCATCGAGCACACAAAGGAGGCCGCAGGCCGTTACCTCTCGCAGCCCCATACACGCGTGAGCGGAGTTCAAGTTGGGCAGCGGGGCGGTTTAGCGCGCCAATATAATCAAATCGTGCACTTCCATAGCCTCTCGTCTACGTGGTGTACCGTCGTCTCCCCTTTTATCAGAGTTGGGCGATTTTCAGGCACCCGAGCTGAACTCAAATTGAACTCAACGATGCCTTATCGGTCGAGGGCGTCCTAGCGAGAATATACAGAGGCGCACATTTCGCAGGGAACCTCCCATTCGTTATCATATCGGGATGCTGTCAAGGCAGCGTCAATGCGTTCGACCTACACCTTCTCGCTTTTCGAGGCCTCGTCTGCAGGACCATCGGAATCGATACGGAATCGATCGGCATACCATTCATCCGAAGCAATCACCTTATGGAGCATCTGGAGATGCAGGTCGACATAGTGGCAGAACGCCTTGCCGCATTCCACGAGAGGCGCATTGTTTCTCTCGTTGGGCTCGGCTCCAAAATTAAACTCGACCTCATAGCCCTCCCCAGGCACACCCATGCTCGGCAGAATATCAATGGAGAAGTGGACGAATCCAGACGTCACCTTGTATACATCTTTTACCTTTGGATCGAACTTCTCGAGTAAGTCTTGAAGTCTTCCATCGGACATCTTCTCACCCGAGAAATCTTTCAGCTTGTTCACAGGCACACCTTGAAACACCTGCTTGAGAAAGTCATCCTGGTCTTCGGCGGCGAATAATGCGAATGTCCGCAGGCAGACTCCAACCTGTGCGCGGAGAAGCTGGGCGACGCAAACAAGATTCCTCGACTCGAGCATGGAGATGAATCCGTCTATCAGTCTCATCGCATACTCAGAGGAGGATGCCAGATATAGATCCCATTGGGTAAAGTCGCCGTTCATGAAGGGAATCACTGCATTGCGCTCGGCGACTCTCAAGGCACTCAGGCTTTGTTCTATTTTCTCAGCTTCTTGTTTGAACTGTTCGCTATCCAAAATGCCCCCAAATGCCGGCTTCTCAACAAATCAAAAAAGCAAGAGAGACAGAGATTAGGTTCCTGCTCCACTGAACCCGCGTTTCCAGTCGAGACACTCCTCCTCGAAGATCTCCCCAGAGTCCCGTCTCTCGCGCCCCTCACGGAACTGTCCATATCAGTGTAGCCAATCCAAGCACAGCCCCACCGCACGGCCCAGTCGCTTCCGGTCCTGCGTGACCCCGTGAAGGCGGAAGGGCGTGGTTGTCGTCATCGCGTTCCTTTCTCCTCGTACCTTTTTGGGCATGCGTCACGGGCCCCCGCGCGGCGCTGAGAGCGAATCGGCGCAGGCTTGGGGCCAGTTGCGTAGAGGTTGAGGTTCGGGTTTCGCCGGCTTACGCAGCTTGGCGGGCAGAGCGCCCGGGCTCGCTGCGCCTAGGGCGCGGCGGGATCCGCGACGCCGGAGGTGTCGATCTCGCCCAGATTGGCGAGCTGGCTGATGAACGGGATACTCTCGTGTTCGTCCACCTCGACGCCGCCGAGCACGATGGTGCTGTCGCGCGTGTCGATGTGGGTTGTGAACACGGCCGGGTCGAAGCCCGAAGTGATAAAGCCAATGCCCGCGAGGACAACACCCGCGGCAACGAGCCCGCCCGCCACGGCGAGGTAGATCTTCTTCGCGCTGGTCATGGTACTCACTCCTTTCTACGCTGCGAGGTGCGCGGCAGCGCCGCCTTTCTCGCCCCTGTTCTTCCAGAAGGGCGAGGCGGCCTTCCTCGCCCAGAGCGCCGAGAGGCGCGCAATTTGTTTTGAGGCGGCCCAAGCGCCAGCACCAACGAAGAGAGCCACGCCGACGAGGCCGAGCCCCACGCCCGCCGAGGCGAGGGCGTACGGGAAGTGGCCGATGGTGACGCCGCTTACGGCAAGCAGGAGCCCAACTATGCCCGCGCCCCCGAGTGCCGCCGCGACGATCCACACGCAGAGCGCCAGCACCCAGATGCAGATATAGACCGTGACGGCCACGGCGGCGAAGGCGGCGAGCAGCGGCACCCACACCGGGGAGCCCACGATGGCCAGCACCCACAGCAGCGCGGTGCTGCGCCGGCGCGTCCTCGCGATTGCGCGCGGCACGGCGGGCAGGTCGTCGAGCGTGGCCTCCGCCACCTCGCCGGGCGTGCCCATGGTGGCCACGGCCTCCTCCTCGCTCATACCGTCCTCCATGCGGTCGGCGATGGCCTCCGCGTAGAAAGCCTTGGTCTCCTCCACCTGCTCGGCCGGAAGGCAGGAGAGCAGCTCGCCCAGCCGGCCCAGGAACTCATCGCGCGTCATGGTGCGCCTCCTCAACGTATGCGTAAATCTCCCGTACGGACGGCCACTCGGCCAGGAACTCCTCGATGCGCGCTCGCCCGTCGTCCGTGATGCGGTAGTACCGGCGCAGCCGCCCGTTGTGCTCGGCGGAGCGCGCCGTGATGCATCCGGCCTTCTCCAGGCGCTTGAGCAGCGGGTAGAGCGTCGACTCCGTGAGCCCCATGCTCGCCGGTACGTCCTTCACAATCTGGTAGCCGTAGGACTCCTCGCCGGAGACGGCCGCGAGCACGCAGGCCTCCAGGAAGCCGCGCTTCATCTGTGCCTCCATCCGCACACCTCCTCTCGTCATATACTATGCTATACACACTATACGATGCAAGGTATTAGACGTCAGCTCTCATCGCGAAGATTCTCCGGCCCCTGCGCGCTGCGAACGTGATATCGCGGGGCGGTTGGCATTATGCATGAAACGTCAAGTAACGCTCTTTTGATCCACTTCCACTCGGCCCCATATGCCCTGTACAACACCCCCCTTCAACCTTGGGTTCAAGGGAGCCGCTAGGCTGGGCGTGCCGGACGGTAAGGTCCTGGACGCGATGGTGGACTTCTCCGATGCCATAGGGGTCATGGGTCTACGCCGATGGAGGCCCACGCACGCGGCAGGGCTCGCCCGTCACCGCTGGTCGCCGGACGGTCCCCACGCCCCGCTCGCCAACGCGCAGGCGACAGCAGCAGTCCAGCGCTAGCTGGAGACGCCGGAATGCCCAGAAGATGCGTTTCCCATCACTGCGACAGAGCTTTTTGCAGGGGTGGCAATTTTTCCTAATATCGAGGTCAGCTTGGCTTCGGTAGCCACCTTGAGAGCATCGCCAATAGACTCTTCCTTTATGCGTTCGACATAATCGTAGGCAATGCCCAACAATTCCAGTCCCGAGCAACAGGAGTACAATTGTCGCTATAGTTGCCAGCTGTTGGGAGATGGAAGATGGACTGCGATGGCTACCCGCGCATTCCCATGCCGTTGATGTGCACTGCCTTTGTGCCGGGCCAGATTGACGCTGCGGTTGCAGGCATTTCCGACCCCGATTCACGCACCATCGCCACGGCAGAAGCGCTGTACTTTCGCGGACAGGCCACGCTCGCCGCCGAGACAGCACGCCCCTATCTTGACGCCACCGACCCCGCACTGCGCTATTCCGCATGCTTTATCTGCGGATATGCCAGTCTGTCGTTCAACCGTATCGCCGATGCCCGCCGTTGCCTTGCGGGCATCCTCGATACGCCACCTGACGAGGAATCGCCTGCCGTCCACGCCATGCATATCCTGTTCGCCTCCGCCGCGAGCGTCCTGCTGCACTTGCCTTCCCCGTATTCCGCCGAAGAGTTTTATCCGCTTGCGGCGCATCTGCCCGAAGGTCTGCGCTTGTTCGCCAGCTACGTGATGGCGCATGCCCTGTACCTGCGCGGCGAATATGGCCGCAGTCTCGGCATGGCAGAAAACGCCCTGATCATGAAACAGGGAAGCTATCCCATCTCGGAGCTATTCCTGCACTTGTCGGCTTCTATGGCATGCATGAGCCTCAAGGACATCGACGCCGCAAAAACGCACTTCGGAGCCGCTTGGAACATTGCGTGCCCCGACGGCCTTATCGAGCTCATTGGCGAGCACCACGGCCTTTTACAGGGGCTCATCGAGGCGTGCCTAAAAACGCAATACCCTGACGACTTCGCGCGCATCATCGAGATCACGTACCGCTTCAGCTACGGCTGGCGGCGCATCCACAACCCCGATTCGGGCGAGGACGTGGCCGACGATCTAACGACCACGGAATTCACCATGGCCATGCTCGCCTGCCGCGGATGGACCAACGCCGAAATCGCACGCCATATGGGAGTATCGCCGGGCACCGTTAAAAACCGCTTATCCGGCGTATACGCAAAGCTTGGCATCGGCACACGCGCCGAGCTGGTCGCCCACATGTTGCGCTAGCGGCCAGACTGTCCGTCGTATCGAAAGCGCTCCAGGGGTCTGACGCTTTCGCGCGCTCAAATTGGACATTTTGGTCATCGAACGGCACTACCGCCACGAGGCGCCTTCTCGCAAAATTGGATTATTTCCACCGATACCTGCGGGATGGGAGCCAAAGATGCTTGATCGCCGTTCGTTACTTGTTGCCGGAGCATCCTCGCTGGCGAGCATTATGTTGCCGCGCGTGCCGGGAAGCGAAAATGCCTTCCTGCTGCCGTTCGCGCCCACCGCGGCCTATGCCGACGAAGAAGACCCCTTCAAGGTCCTGGTGCTCTCGCGCACCATGTTCGGTGTGGTCGTGGTCGACGTCGCCAACAAGAATATGCCCATCACGGGTGCTCAGGTCACGCTCACATCGCGCTATGCCGCAGGCAAGCAGCTCGCCGCCACGACCGATGACGAAGGCACCGCCATCTTTGAGGTCGCACCGCTTTCGGAAGGCTACGTGGACGAGGCGACGCTTCTCGACGCGTACGACTTTAACGGCGGCATCTCCATTAGCATGGCGGGCTACCGTGATGTCGAGATTCCCCTTGCGCGTATCCAGGGCGGCACCGCCATAACCGCTCCAACGCGTCCGCTTTCCGACGGCGAGCCGTACTTTCGCCAGCTCACATTCGACGATTGGGACATCCAGTACGCCGACGCCACGTTTATGGCACTGCCGAAGGACGACGCCGGAAACGACCAACCCGACACGCACGCCTTTACCGTGCAGGCGCATCTGCCGCAGGGTGGACAGGCAACGCTGCACATCAACAAAGTGACGCCTGCCGCGGGCAGCTCACCCGAAACCGTCACGCAGATCGGTCAGATCAAGGCCAGCGCATCGGGCGCGGATAATCTGGCGACGTTCACACTCGAAGACACGTTCCTCGATGCAGCGTCAAACCTTCTGGAGGAAGGATGCAAGCTGCGCTTTGTCCTCGACTATCAGGGCAAGACCTATACACTCTCCTCCCCCATGGCCGTTGTCACCGCGCCGGCCGCAAAGGCGGAATCCGGATCGACCACTATCGTCCCCACCACCATGGACCAAGAGATTACTCCGTTTGATTTCCCAGCAGCGTTCCCCGGCATTGGCGGCAACAAGTTCACCTGCTGGATGCCCGCGTTCCCCATTTTGTTCGATTTCTCGTTTGCTGGATACGTGCTGTTTGGCGGAGGATACAAACCAGCCAGCTATATGAACGATTCGGGCAATCCGGATCCGGAGTACTGGAAGAAGTCACCGCGCGAGTCGGGTGCCAAGCAGGCAAACCGCTACCTCGACGAAATGGAGGGGAAGTGGAATCAATATAAGAGCATGAGTGCCGGTTCGGGCACCGATCCAAGAAACACCAAGCTCCTTCGCCACCATTGCACGCTGCTATTCACGATGGATATCGCCACACAGGTGTACGGATCGCTCGCCTACGATTGGGTAGGCAAAACCTGGGGCAGCAACAACGACCCCGCATACGGCAATATTAAGGCCCTCTTCCAGGTAAGAACCGACCTCAATTGGACCGAGCAGTTTACCCTAGGACCGGTGCCGTTTTTCCTAAACGTCAACCCCTGGGTGCTGGCAAAACTGGCGCTCGCCGTGGGCGCCCACACGCACGGTAGCGGCGCGGCTTTTTTCAAGAACATTTCGCTCGACTATTCCAACACGTCTGGCTCGTTCACCATCCAGATCGGACTTGCCGTCACCTTTGGAGCCGGCGTTGCAGGCGTCGCCTCGTCTGCCGTGCGTGGCGCCGCATCCCTCACCCTGTTCATTGGGTACGAGAAGGCGGACGGGCACCAGCTTCCGCGGCTGCGCGTGGGTGCAGACGTCGATGTCGATGTGATACTCCAGTTCGTAATGTTCAAGTGGACCACCAAGGCTTGGTCGGGGTCGTGGCCCACACTCCTCGATTCGTGGAATATGTCGGTGGACAATGGCGACCAGTATGCACTCCAGCGCTCTGAGCTCGCATTGGGTGGAGATACGCCTTACACGTTGGATGCCCGCTTCGGCACGCCCAGCAACATCGAGGCGGGCGGCGTGCCGCAATTTATCGCATCGGCCACCATCGTCACCAACGCCGAGCTGCTCGCACGCGCCGAGGTTAAGGCCACTGCCGTAAACGTCGCGCCTGTCGTGCGCGATTGGGATCAAGCGGTCACGCGCATTGAGCTCGAGGCGGATGTAGAAAGCGACGACACGGGACAGATCGAGCATTTCGTCCACGCACTGATAGAGAACGACGAAAACGCCGCGCCGATGTATGCGTACACCTATGTCAGGCAGGCGACGAACGCCGTTGCGGACCCCAACGCCAATTCTGCTGGTGTATCGGAGGACGAGCGTGGCGGAATCAAGCCCTCGAGCGACAACGTGCTGTTTACCGGCGTTCTCAGCGAAGCTCACATGAAGCTGGCGATTATCGCCGGCGTAGAATGCCTGTTCCGTATCGCCTCGGTGCGCTACGGCGACAATGGCCGCTCGCGTCTGGTGGTGCACACAAAGGCAAACGGCACGTGGTCCGCTCCCACGCCCGTGGACTTTCCCCTTGGGTTTGGCGAGGGCGACGTGGAGCGCGACGGCATATACGATTACGACTTCGACGTGGTGGAATATACGGACGGAAGAGAAAACCAGGACGCCTACGTGTTGCTGGTCTCGGGCGAGCGCCCCGACGGCGACAACACCCTTTTCGATACGGCAAGCACAGCCGGCATACTGTCCGTTGTGCGCCTGCGCATAAGTAATGACGAGATCCGCGTGGTGTCGCATACGTCATGGCGCAGCATCTCGCGCGGCCGCCTGCAAGAGGATGGCTACCATTGCCTGCAGTGCCCGCGTATCACGGTGGGCAAGACGCTCGTCGACGGGCGCTTGTCGGGTGCCTACCTCCACCGCCGCGGAACCACTGCAGAAAAGGCACTCGGCAGCGAGGCTGAGGTTGCGCTGGAGTGCTTTACCCTGTGGTCGGACGTTTCGGGCGACAGCCTGACGTTCCGCCAAGTTCTCCGCTTTCCGCAAGCACCGTCGAGTATCGAACTGGGCGAGCCCGAGGATATCAACGGCAAAATGGTGGTGCCCGTTGCGTACGAGACCGCAGACGGTTGCGGCTGCGCATCGTACGCCGTGATCGGCCAGTCCATTGCGGGCTGGGGCGTTATGTCACCAGACGCCACGGTACCCCGTGCGGTGCCGTGGCCGCAGCACACGGGCTTTTTGGCCACCGTCAACGAGCAGCTGCAGCATATTACTTGGACGCGAGGCGCGGCGGCATTTGCGTCGGAGCCCGTGGGTGCCGCAGGCTGTGGCCCGGCATCGTTTAGCGTAAGCAACAACGGCAGGTGCGTGCTCTATGTAGAGAACACCGATGGCAAGGTGGGACAGACCTACGACGAAGAAGGCAACCCGGTAGCAGTGATGGGCAAGCACTTCCGCATCTTCGCCAGCACCTTGGCAGGCGATCTGTTCACGGAGCCGTTCGTGATGTGCGAGCTGGACCATCCCATCGATCAGATAACGACATTTTTGACGTCGGGAGGCATGCTCTCCGCGCTCGCCACGCACATTGTGAGCGCGGAGAAGAGCGAGGCAGAGCTGCACGGCATCGAAGTGCCCTTGGTGGCGTGTGCCACTCCGACGGGCGCGGTCGCTACCTCGGGCGCGGTGGTGCCCGGAGCAGCAGGCGAATCCTTCATGGTCACGGTGCGAAACGACGGCAACACCTTGCTGACCGCCGGCACGATCGATCTGTACCGAGAGGGCTCCAGCCAGCCGTTCTCCAGCGCATCCATCGGATTCGGAGCGAACGCACGCATGGCTTCGATCTACGATCCAGAGCTTGCCGAGGACGCTTCGGCCAACGACATGGCACGCGTGAAGTACGCGCTCGAGACGCTGGGCACACGTTTTGCGACGCACCCGCTGGTAGCCGACAACGGCAACGCCGTGCTGGCACCGGGTTGCACGGCACAGTTCCGCATGAGCTTCGCCATCCCCGAGAGCTGGAGCGACGAAGTGGGCAAACGCGTAACGCTGTATGCGAAGGCGCGTAATCTGGTGGCGCTCGATCCCGTAACGCTCGAGGAAATTCGACCGGGGGCAAACTCGGCGCTGGGTGCCGTACTGCACGAGCTTCATGTGCCCGACGCGGCATGCGAACGCTCAGAAGTTCAGGTCGGCGTATGCGACAGCGCGGATACGACAGGACTTCACGACGCCCCGATGACGGCGGACGGCGATGGTGGCTCAAGTGGCGGCGGTTCCGGCACGGGAGGCAGCTCCGGTGGCGGCAGCAGCTCTGGCAGCGGCAAGGACCGCGGTAATAACAAGCGCTCCGGAAAAGCGGGCGCGCTTGCGGGCACGGGCGATGCCAACGCTCCCCTCACGGCAGCCGCTGCAGCACTCGCCGCGGCAGGCGCCGGCCTCGTCGCCTACAGTGCCCGCCGCACGGCGCTCGAGATCGACACCGCCAATGAGGCCAATTCGGATAGGCCTCGCTAGCTCCTAGTTACTTTTGTGAGAGGCGCCGACTCGGCTCATCGAACATCAAATGGGCTGGTTCTGAATACCCAGAGCCAGCCCATTACGCATTAGATGTCGTCAGAGGAGTCGAGTTCTGCCTCGAGCTTGGCACGGCGTCTTTTCGCCGTGAAAAACGTTGCGCACAGGGCAGCAAACGTGGCCGCGAAAATCGTCGCACCGCAGAACACGCCCGTGGCCAGGTTCGCCAACCAAAAGACGCTTTCGAGCGGTACGATCTGCGCCTCAGCGATACAGCGCATTGCGGCAATAACAAGAGCGAACGCGGCGCCGCTAAGACCGCTGACAAGCAGGAAATATCCAACAGGAAGATGCTCGGTTTGCCCAAAACGATTGGTATCGACATAGCCCTTCCGCGTTTGCAGTCCTGCGCAAATCAACATCACGAGAACGAGCCACAAATACATGGCTGCCTCGAACGGCGTTGCAAAGCCATGCGACATTTCACTGGCGTCGCTGTGAACCCACGCAACCTGTCGAGCTATAAACTGGTAGAAAAAGATCATCAACATGCCAAACGAAAGCAGCACGAAACCAATCTTGTAGATCTTCGCGCTCTCGGCCTCCAGGCGCTCATCCTTTGGGCCGGCATATTCACGCCACTTTTGCACGAGTTTTAAATCTTCAAATTTCATAGCGAACTCCTAAAGAGCGTCAGGGTCGACGTCGCTCTCGTCTTCCCAAAACAAGTCGTTCAACGTAACGCGTAGCGCTTTACAGATTGCCACGCACAAATTGAGCGTGGGGTTGTAGCCGCCCGCCTCGATCAGGCCGATGGTCTGGAGCGTAACGCCCACGGCCTCGGCCAGGTCAGCTTGCG
>DBFDDV010000004.1:0-11344 GCA_048302525.1 Collinsella sp.
ATAGGACTCATTGTCCATGAAGATGTAGTCGGTACCATCGTTGTAGAGGTACTGGAACTCACGGGTGGTGAGCATGACGCTCTCGAACTTGGTGCCGGCGTTGCAGGTGTTCTCGACGACGCGGCCGCTCTTGATGTCGCGGGTCTTGTAGCGCACAAACGCGCCGCCCTTGCCCGGCTTGACATGCTGGAACTCGACGATGGTGTAGACCTTGTCCTTAATGCGGAGACCGAGGCCGTTCTTGAAGTCGGCGGTAGAAATGGTAGGCATAGCGACCTTTCTTGTTATGGGCAGAACGCACAAGCGTCCAAATTACATACGACCGAAATTATACACTTGCAGACGGCGCCTGCAGCGAGCGCATAAAAAGAGAACGCGGGGCGCCCGAATCATTTCGGACGCCCCGCCCCAAAAATCTATCGAAATGGGCTAGCAATCGATGACGTGCAGGTCGTGCGGGGTCTTGGTGAAGGGCTCATATCCGTTCTCGGTGACGACGCCGTAGTCCTCCAGGCGCACGCCGCCCACACCGGGCAGGTACACGCCGGGCTCCATGGTGATAACTGAGCCGATCGCGATGGTGTTCTTGCTGCGGTTAAAGTTGGGCAGCTCGTGGATGTCGATACCGACGCCGTGACCCAGACCATGGTTGTAGTAATCGCCATAGCCGGCATCGCCGATGATCTTCTTGGAAAGCTTGAAAATGTCGTTGCCCTCAACGCCCGGATGGATGGCGGCGACGCACTCCTCGTGCGTACGGCGCACGAGTGCGTACAGGTCGAGCTGCTCCTGGGTGGGCTCGCCCATCACGACAGTGCGCGTCATGTCGGAGCGGTAATCGCAATAACCCGCGCCATAATCCATGAGAACGAAATCGCCCTTCTCGATCACGCGGTCGCTCGGCACGGCGTGCGGGTTGGCGGTGTTGGGACCGCTCGCCACGATGGAGCCGAAGGCAAGGCTATCGGCGCCGTTGGCGAACATAAAGTTCTCGAGCTCGTTGCGAACCTGCTTCTCGGTCATACCAGGCTTAATAAAGCCGAGCATGTGCTGGAAGGCGGCGTCGGTGATCGACTGCGCATGGCGCATGAGCTCGATCTCCTCGGCGTCCTTGATGGCGCGCATCTTGCGAATGTCGGCATGCATCAGCGGCAGCATGCAGGCGACGGAACGATCCTCCAGACCACGCTGAATACCCTGATAGAAGTTGATCTGCATGTCGTCCTCGACAGCGCAGACGCGGCACTTGTTGGCCGCGATTTTGCCGGCGACCCAACCGGGGATGGTGCCCTCGTCCATGTCGTAGACCCAGGGGCTGCCGGCGGGCGTGTTCTCCTCAAAGCTGTTGAGGTAGCGCGAGTCGGTATGGAACAGGCACTGGTCAGCCGTAATAAACGCCGCGTGCGGGAACTCGAAGGTGTAGTCGAAGACGCCCTTCACGCCCGTGAGCCAACGAAGATTGGCCTCGTCGCGTACCACGATAGCGTCGTAGCCGCGCTCGACCATCAGGGCACGGACACGTTCGATACGACCGGCAGGACCGGCAGCAATCTCAGACATGCAGATTCCTTTCTTCTTGTCTCTATAAAGACGGGACGGGTCTCAACCGAACGTCGGAATCGCATGCGATCCGCAACCGATTGGAAACCCGTCCCACAACATGATACGAAAGACGATGGATGTCAATAAATCTTAGAGAAGTTCTTTGCGAGAAGCCAAGTAGGCGTGAGCATGGCGCTCAAGAACCTCGTCCTCAACGCTCGTTAGACGAATGGCGCCGAGTGCCGCGGGCAGCGGCAACATGCTGCGGTTCGAGCGAGCGAACTGCTGCTTGCGGAACTCCTCGATATATACGGCAGGCTCCAGATCGAAGGCAAGTTCCTCGATACCAAAGTCCTCCAGGCAGTCATCGACCTCAAAGACGTAATCGATATCGAAGTCGCAGGCATCATGTGCCAGGCGCGCCTCAAAGCGCATGCCCTCGGATAACAGCTGATAGGCAGGAACCTGCGAAGCAGCATCGCCCAAGCAAGCGCGCAGAGTACGCTCCCCCGTCTTGCCAAAATCGAGCGCATGGCGGGCGCTCGGGTTCGTGGCCATCAGTACGTCCTTACGGGCAGTCTGAGACCATTGAACTGCATTGACGAGCGCGACCTCCTCGCCCGCGAGAATCTCGGGAACGGTCTCAGTAAACTGATTCCAGCGGGACTTGCTGCTCGAAAGCATGGTACCAACAAGTACCACATAGCCGAGCTTGAGGTACTCGGGGTCCGCCTCGCGAACAAGGTCGAGGTCACACACGACCAAGCCCGGCTCAGGACGGAACGCGATAGCGGGAAGCGCATTGGCCGACGAAGCGACGAGCGGCTTCATGGTCGTCGCGACCGTGAGCATGGCGTCGAAGGTCGTCGGCAGCAACGCGCACTCGGTGCGGCCGCACCACTGATTGGCACACCAGCTAACAACCGAGCAGGTTGCGGCATCGCCAACGGCGACAACCAGATCGTCACAGGTAATGCCATTGGCAGTCAGGGCGCCAAAGATAGCATCGGCATCAGCAAGCGTGGCACCAGCAGGCGAAACCTCGAGGACTAGCGGCGACACGGCAAAACCGGCGTCGACCAGCGCATGCTCGACGACTTCACCAAAACGCTCGGATGTGGCGGTGTTCCAAACGACCATCGCGCGCTTAGGCTTGCCCACGGCCGAGGCAAACATACGCGACAGTTCATCGAACGCACCCAATCCGACACGGACATCGACGCTGCGGTTTTGGAAATTGATCAGTTGACGGCGAATCATAGCAGCCCACGCTCCAAAAGCATCTCGGCACAAAGGTAGGAAACGTCCTCGAAGGACTTGTTGCGAATATCAAGGGTAAGGTCGGCGGCCTGGCGATACAGCGGACGGCGATGCTCAAACAAGCGCGCGGCATGCTCGGGCGAGCGGAAATCGGGGCGCGTGTCGGACCGACGAATCTGGCGAATCGAATCCTCAAAGTCGCCCTCGAGGTACACGCACGTACCCATTTCGTGCATCAGCTCAATATTCACCGGCGTCTCGACAATGCCGCCCCCGCACGAAACCAACAGGCTGCGCTCACTTTGGAGCGAACGGAGCGCCGAGGTCTCGAGCTCGCGAAAACGATCCTCGCCCTCGGTCTCAAAAATCTCGGTTACCGACTTACCGCAACGGCGCACGACCAGTCGGTCGGTATCGATAAAACGCCGCTTGAACATAGTGCCGACGTTGCGCGCGAGCGTCGATTTGCCCGCGCCCAAAAAGCCGATAAAGAAGATATGGTCGCAGCCGTGTTTGGTGTGCTGGGACATGACGAGACCTATTCCTCGCAGGGAAGGTCGCGCAGGGCCCGGCGCTCAAAGATACGGAAGATCTGCGTATACCACAGGTCCTGCGTGGCCTGCGGCTTTACCAGGATGGTATCGACGCCGGCGAAGTTGCCGCTCCACACGTCCGTGTAGAGCTGATCACCGATCAGCACCGCCTCGTCGGCCGTGGCGCCGAGGCGCTTAAGACCCGCCTTGAGGGCAAACGGCGCCGGCTTCATGGCGTGGCTGATGGCCTCGAGTCCCAGCTCGCGTGCCGATGCCATGACCTGGTCGCGATGCCAGTTATTGGACACCATGCACAGCTTAAAGCCTTTGGCGCGGGCGGCGTCGAGCCAGGCGGAAACCGCGGCAGGAACCTGCTCGGTGTCGCGCGGCACCAGGGTGTTATCGCGATCGAGCAGAATGGCGCGTTTGCCGTCGGCCCACAGGGTATCAAGGTCGATGCGATCGACCGAGGCAACGTAACGTTTGGGGCTAAAAATCCTCATGCTAATTCCAAGACTGTTGATGCTCTTCGTAGGTTTGCGAGAAGTACTCCTCGTCCTGTGTAATGTAGAAATACAGGTCATCGGAGTCGGTCGGCTCAAGCGTGGCCTTGAGTGCCTCGAGCGACGGAGAGCAGATGGGCGTGGGCGGAAGGCCCTCGTGCTTGTAGGTGTTATAGGGACTATCGCTCTGCAGGTCGTCGGCGGTAACCTCGCCACCGGTGACATACATCATGGTCGCATCGCTGTTGAGGTAACGCAGACCATCGAGCTTGCCGGCCAAGCGGTTGTAGAACACCGATGCCACATGCGCGCGCTGATCGGCATTGAGACCCTCGCGCTCGACGATGGAGGCAAGGTTGACGATGTCGTAGTCGGACATCTCCACACCGTAGCGCTCCTTGATCTTGGCTTCGCAGCTCGCAAAGTCAAGCGACTTGTACTCGGTCTTAAACTGATCGAGCATAGCACGAACCACGTCATCAGCCGTCGGCGAATCACCCAACGAATAAGTCTTGGGGAACAAGAAGCCCTCGAGCGAGTCGTTGGCGGCGCCCTTAAGGAAGCTATAGTCGTCCACGTAGTTGGAGGCCTTGGCCTGGTTGAGGAAGACTTCCTTAGAGATGCTGTCGTAAGCCTGGGCCACACGGTCGGCGACTTGATCGACCGTTAGGCCCTCAGGGATAGTCAGCGCATTGGAGCCCGCGTTGGGGCCTTCCATGAGCTGCTGAACAACCTTGGTCGCATCCATGAGTGTGGTGAACGAATAAGTACCAGGCTTGAGCGACATATCGGCGTTGAGCTTTTTCACCGCCGCATAATAATCCTTGGGATTTTCGACGATATGGTTCTCGGAGAGAATCGAGGCGATAGTATCGCCCGAGGCACCGTCGGGAATCGTGATAGTAACTTGCTGGCCAGCAGCGACTTTCGCATCCTCACCGCCAAAGAAGCCCTTGACGGCCGGCACGACAAAGAAAGCGATCGCGGCAAGCGAAAGCACCGCCACCACAATGCCGATGATCATGGGAACCGGAGAACTCTTCTTTTGAGCACCGCGACGAGCATGCGTGTTGTAGCTCGAACGGGTCGCCGGAGCAACGCCATGCGAACCGCGAGCGTGATGCGAATGCGATTGGGGGGTCTGCGTTCGCTGGGTAGGTACCTGCTGCTTAAAGCGGGTGCCGCCTGCAGGCTGGGCCGTACGAGCAGAAGGCTGCTGAGCCGCATGAGAAGCCGGATGCTGAACCGAACGAGCAGAAGGCTGCTGACCCGTCCGTTGAACAGGTTGGGCCGAACGAGAGAAGGACTGCGCCGGGCGCGCGGCAGGCTGAGCTGCGCGCTGCGCCGGCTGTGCCGGACGCTGGCCAGGCTGGGCAGGGCGCGACGCCGGCTGCCGTGTACGATTTGGCTGGCGCGGATCGGAAGCACTAGGCATGCGAAACCTCCTCGTTTTTACGATCGAGCCACGTCTGCAAAAACAGGCTGGCGGCAATCATGTCGATCTTGCCCCTCATCTGCTTTTCGTTGAGTCCCTGCTCGCGCAGGATACGCTTGGCCTCTTGCGAGGACAGACGCTCGTCCTCAAACTCCAACGGAAGATCGAGCTCGTCGGCAATCTTTTGCGCCACAGCGGCAACGCGCTCGGCCTGAGGGCCGGGCTCACCGGCCATGGTCAGGGGACGTCCGCTTACCAGGATGTCGGGCTCATAGTCCTCAACCAGGTAGCGGAACGTCTTGGCCATACCGGTGACCTCGGCAGCCGGAAGCACCTTGACAGGCATCGCCATCTTGCCATCACGGCTCGAGACGGCGATGCCAATCCTGGTCTCCCCTATGTCCAGCGCGAGCGCAACCACAGCGACTTCTTAGATTCTTAGGCGCCGAGCGCGGTCTTAGCGGCCGCGAGGGCATCGGCGATGCCGGCAGCATTCTTGCCACCGGCCTGGGCCATGTTGGGACGACCGCCACCGCGACCGTCGACCAGAACCGCGATCTGCTTGATCACGTTACCGGCGTGGAAACCGGCCTTGACGGCGTCATCGGAGCCGGCAGCGAGCAGGGCCGGAGTGCCCTTCTCAGTCACGCTGGCGACGACACAAGCGACAGGGCCGGCGACCTTCTGATGCACGGTATCCCATACGTTGCGCAGGTCGGCAGCCTCAAGGCCCTGGAGCTCAGCGACAACGAGCTTATAGCCGTCGAGCTCGACGGCGCCCTCGATAGCGCTGGAAATGGCGTCGGAGGAGCCACCAGTGAGCGCCTTCTTGAGCTTATTGGACGTCTCGCGCAGCTCGGCCTGCAGGTTCTCCACGCGAGCGGGAACCTCATCCACGCGGCACTTAAGCGCAGCGGCGGCGGAGTCGACGAGCGCCAGGCGGTCGGCCATATAGTCGAGAGCACCCTTAGAGGTCACGGCCTCGATACGACGGACATTCGAGCCCGTAGAGGACTCGGAAATGATCTTGAACAGGCCAATCTCAGCAGTGTTGGCAGCGTGCGTGCCACCGCAGAGCTCGCGGGAGAACGGCTGGTCCTTGGCGCCCACGGAGACGACGCGGACGACATCGCCGTACTTCTCGCCAAACAGAGCGACAGCGCCGGCGGCCTTAGCCTCGTCGATGCCCATGACACGGGTCACGACCGGCTTGGAAGCGAAGATCTGCTGGTTGACTAGGTCCTCGACAGCCTTGAGCTGCTCGGAGGACAGAGCCTCGAAGTGCGTGAAGTCAAAGCGCAGGTGCTCGGGCGTCACCAGCGAGCCGGCCTGGGAGACGTGCTCGCCCAGGACCTGCTTAAGGGCGGCGTCGAGCAGGTGCGTGGCGGTGTGGTTGCGGCGCAGGAAGCCACGGCGCTCGGCGTCGAGCGCGGCGGTCACAGCGGCACCAACAGTAAGCGTGCCCTCGACAACGTGGGCGACGTGAGCGTACAGGCCATTGTGGTTCTTGGTATCGGAAACGGTCAGTGCAACGCCCTCGGCGGAAAGCTCGCCGGCATCGCCCTGCTGGCCACCCATCTCGGCATAGAACGGGGTGCGGTCGAGCACGACCTCGACGTCCTCGCCCGCGGCGGCGGACTCGACGGACTCGCCGTTGCGCACGATGGCGACAACCTTGGCGCCATCGATCACATCGTTGTCATAACCGTCGAACTCAGTCGCGGCGACCTTGTCGGAAAGCTCGACCCACACGTCGTTGAAGCTGCCCCAGGCGTCGCCCTTGGCATTGGCGCGGGCGCGGGCCTTCTGGTCCTCCATGCAAGCGGTAAAGCCATCCATGTCGACGTCGTGCCCAGTGGTACCGGCGATCTCGACGGTCAGGTCGATGGGGAAACCAAAGGTGTCGTGAAGCTTAAAGGCAACATCGCCCGGAAGCACAGCGCCCTCGGCAAGCGCGGCCAGGGCCTCGTCCAGGTAAACGCGGCCGTTGTCGAGCGTCGTGGAGAAACGCTCCTCCTCGGAGGCAACGATACCCTTGACGAGCGCGACGTTCTTGAGCAGCTCAGGATAGGCCTCGCCCATCTGAGCGTTGACCTCGTCGATGAACTTGGTCAGGAAGGCACCCTCGATACCCAGCAGGCGACCGTGGAACACGGCACGGCGGAGCAGACGGCGAAGGACGTACTCGCGACCCTCGTTACCGGGGAGGATGCCATCCGAAATCATAAAGTCGACGGCACGGGAGTGGTCGGCGATGATGCGCAGGGAGCGGCTGGCGCCGGAGTAATCGTCGGCGTCATAGGTCTTGCCGCTAATCTTCTCGCCCAGCTTGATGAGGTGCTGCATCAGATCGCCGTCGTAGTTGGCGGTCTTGTGCTGCATGATGGCGGCCATGCGCTCCAGACCCATGCCCGTATCGAGGTTACGGTGTGGCAGCTCCGGCATGGAGCCGTCCTCCTGGCGGTCGTACTGGGTAAACACGAGGTTCCAGAACTCAAGGAAGCGGTCACAGTCGCAGCCGGGCTTGCAGTCGGGGCTGCCGCAACCGACCTCCTCGCCCATGTCAAAGTAGATCTCGGAGCACGGACCGCAGGGGCCGGTGGGGCCAGCGGCCCAGAAGTTGTCGTCCTCGCCCAAGCGGGAGATGTGGTCCTCGGCAACGCCCAGGGAGCGCCACACGTCATGGGTCTCATCGTCCTCGGTAAAGACGGTAAAGTACAGGCGGTCGAGCGGCAGCTTGAACTCCTTGGTGATGAGCTCAAAGGCCCAGGCGCAAGCCTGCTCCTTGGAGACGCCGCCAAAAGAGAAATCGCCGAGCATCTCAAAGAACGACAGGTGACGGCCGTCCTCGCCGATGCAGTCGATGTCGTTGGTGCGGACGCACTTCTGGCAGGAGATCGCGCCAATCTCCTTCATGGTCTTCTTGCCCTGGTAGTACTCCTTAAACTGGTTCATGCCGGCGTTGGCAAGCAGCAGCGAAGGATCGTCGGGGACGAGGGACGAAGAAGGATAGAGCTTAAGACCGCGCTCCTCAAAGAAGTTGAGGAACTTGGAGCGAATCTCGGCCGTAGTCATTGACGGGTAGTCAGCACTCATAGAGGGAATCTCCTCGGTTTCACATCGAAACAGTTCAAACGTAACGATATTACCATCCCACCGCGCAAGTGCAAAAAAGAGGGCCGGCACAATGCCGGCCCTTCAGCGAAATTGCATGTTAGTGCGTATGAATGTTAACCCGAATTACCCCGCTAGTTGTCGTCATCGTCCATGGAGCCGTCGATGCCGGTTTTGGTGTCGTCCGAGTTGGAGTCATCGTCCTTGGCAAAGGGGTTCTTGAAGAAGCCCGTGGCATCGGGCTGCAGACCAGAGAGCTTAATCCAGGGATTATCGAGCTCGGGCTTGGGCATGGCCTTGGCCTCGGGCGCAGTCTCGTTGCCGATAAGCTCGGACTCGTAGATGAAGGTGTCGTCGCCGAGCGCGTCATAGGCGGCGACCGGGTTGCCATCGGCATCGCGGTACGGTGTGCCCTTAAACACGGCGCCGTCATAGGCCACAAGCTGGCAGCCGGTCTCATTCTCGAAGTAGTACACGAAGATACCCTTGAGGGCCGCGCACAGTGGGATGGCAATAATCATGCCGATAGGGCCCATGAGCGCCGAGCCAATAACGAGCGCCGTGAGGCTCATGATGGGATGCACCTGCACCGAGCTCTGCATGACCTTAGGTGAAATCACGTTGTCGGTGACGTTTTGCGCGACCATCGTCACGATGAGCGTCCATAACGCCAACATGGGGCTGAACATGAAACCGAGCACTGTGGCGATTGCTGCGCTCACCCAAGGACCGACGACCGGAACCAAATGCATGATGCCGGTAAAAATAGCCATGAGCGCCGCATACGGATGGCCGATGATCATAAAACCGATAAAGGCGAGGAAACCACCGCAGATGGACGTCACGACCATACCGCGCATGTAGCCGCCGACAGAGCGAGAAAGGATGGCGACCATAAAGCGGTACGAGGTCTCCTTCTCCTGACCGATGATGGTGCAAATCTCGTGGTGCATGCGAGGGTAGTCGCAGGCCATCCAGTACGCAAGCACCAGACCAAGGAAGATAACGAACAACTGCGAAGCCGTATTGGTGATGAGCGGGAACACACCGCGGCCAAGCTCGGCAGCGATCTGAGACACATACTTCGATGCCACGGTAACCAGGGACGAAAGATTATCGTCCAAATACTCCTTGAGCGGCGTGTTGTTGAGCGTCTTGGCATGCGAGATCATCTCATTGAGATCGCCACCCGCAACACGAAGCTGCTCGGGCAGGCGGCTCAGGACTTCCATGATCTGACCAAAGAGAATCGGCGACAAGATGCAAACGACACCGACGAGCACGGCAACAACAACAATAAGCGCGACAAGCGAACCGATGCCGCGATTCACGCCATGGTGCTCGAGCCAGTTGGTGATCGGGGACATCACAAAAGCAATGATGGAACCGACGGCAAGAAACTCAATAACCGGTGCCAGGATGCCCATAAGGTTAAAGATGACAGCGGCGATGACAATGCAGCCGACAACAGCCCAAATGCGCAGCGTCAGAATGCGGGTGTCGCGCAGCACGCGATCGGTTTGTTGGGGGTGCTCGCTCATGAACGAATCATCACTCCGTCGGGGTCGATCTTGTCCTGAATCTTCTTAAGCGTGCGGCGCAGCAGACGCGAAACCTGCACCTGAGAAATACCCAGCTTCTTGGCGATCTCGATCTGGGTCATGCCCTTCACAAAGCGCAGCTCGATCACCTCGCGCTCGCGCGGCGAGAAATCACGGATGGCTTCCTCGATCACTAGGCGGTCATCGGTAAAGTCGAGCTCGTTGTCGTCGTCGGCGTAACGGTCGAGAATCGAAGGGGCATCGTCGGAATCGGACGCACCAGGAGCCTCGATGGGCACCGAGGTATAGGCCGAAGACGATTCCATAGCCTCGAGGACCTCATCGACAGTCACATCTAGATACTCAGCGATCTCCTCAACCTTGGGCGAACGCTGCAGCTCGTTGGTAAGTTTGTCAGTAGCCTGGTTGACCTTGGCCGAGAGCTCCTGCAGACGACGCGGTACGCGCACACTCCAGCCCTTGTCGCGAAAATGGCGTTTGATCTCGCCCAGGATAGTGGGTGTCGCAAACGTCGTGAACTCGAGTCCGCGCTCGGGATCAAAACGGTCGATAGCCTTGAGCAAGCCCAGATAGCCGACCTGCATGAGGTCGTCGAGCGGCTCGCCGCGATTCTTAAATTTGTTGGCAAGAAACCTTACCAGGTTCATATGGGACATAACGAGCTGCTCACGGGCGTCCGGATCACCGGTCTCCTTGTAACGACGAAACAGCTCGCGGGTTTTCTCCTTGTCCCAAGCGGTCTTGCCGCTCCGGGAACGTTCGGTCATATTAGATATCCGCCTTGAGGTCGAGGGAAAGCGTCAGGGGCGCCGTAGTCTTTTCGTAGGAGTCGCACACGCTCGCGAGGATGAGCTCGGCATACACCGCAGCCTGGTCGTCTTCATCGACCGTAGCCTGGTCGCCAAAGGTAATAGTCATGCCCACGTGCGATTCGTCGACATCGAATTTGATCGAGATATCGTCGGAATCAACAGCCGTGCAGCCAAAGATGAAGGCTTCCTCGGCAGCCATACGGATGTCCTCGATGCGATCGACAGACATGGAACACAGGGCACCAACGTTGGCTGCCGTCATGCGCACAAGGCGAGCGAGACGCGGGTCGCCGGCAACGGTCAACGTGATGGGGCAGGTTGCTTTGCTACTCATCGCAGGACTCCTCAGAGGTCTCGGAGGGTGTATAGGTGTAATACTGAGCCGGCTTGGCTACAGAATTTTGAGCCACATCCGCGCCATCGGCGGCCTCGTCCTCGCCAATTAGGACGCGCTCGGTAGGCTGCTCGGCCTCCGCAGCGGCAGCGGCGAGCTTGCGATCGGCATCGGCTGCAGGAGCCTTCACCTTATTGAAGAGCTTCTGCACAGCACCGGCAGCAGAGTCGGTCACGCTCGACACAGCAT
>DBFDDV010000005.1:0-2639 GCA_048302525.1 Collinsella sp.
GTCTTAGACTAGGACGGATGCGTTTTTGTTTATCGGACTTGCGTGTGCAGTGGAGGCTGTTTCTTGCTAGACTTCTTGCAGACGCAATCGATAGCCAATTTGATAGTCGCAGGAGGCCATAGGCATGTGCAATGTTTCGCTCAACGGTACTCAACCGTCCGATGCGTCCCTGCGCGTCCTGCGCGCGCTTGAGGCGGCTGGTCTTGAGGCTTGGTACGTGGGCGGTTGGGTGCGCGACGCCCTGATGGGGTACCCCAGCCACGATGTTGATATGTGCTGTAGCGGCCTGTGGCAGGAGTCCAAAGCGGCGCTCGAGGCCGCCGGCATCGCGGTTGTGGAGTCGGGCATTAAATTTGGCGGAATCACGGCTATTTCCGATGGCGAGCGTATCGAGGTCACCACGTACCGTCTGGATGGCTTTTACACCGATGGTCGCCATCCCCAGAGTGTGGAGCGTGCCGCCTCGCTCGAGGACGATCTGGCGCGCCGCGACTTTACCGTCAATGCCATGGCCTGGCATCCCGAGCGCGGGCTTGTCGACCGCTACGACGGCCAGGGTGACTTGGAGCGCAAGCTGATTCGCGCTGTCGGCGATCCCAAGCGTCGCTTTAACGAGGACGCCCTGCGCATGCTGCGTGCGGTGCGCTTTGCCTGCCGTCTGGACTTTATGATTGAGCCCGAGACCAAGCGTGCGCTTGCCGAGTGCGCGCCGCTGCTCGAAGCCGTGGCGCGTGAGCGTGTGGGTATTGAGCTCGAGGGCATTCTTTCGACCGGTCATGGGGGAGACGCGATGCTCCGCTATCCCGAGCTCATCTGCGCCGCCGTGCCCGAGTTGGCAGCGGGTCGCGGGTTTGATCAGCGCAGTGTCTATCATGCGTTTAACGTCTACGTGCATATCGCCCGTGTGCTGACGGTGGCGGGGGAGCTCGCGCTGTGTGACGGCGTCGCGCCCTCGTCGAGCCTGATGTGGGCTGCGTTTTTGCACGATGTTTCCAAGCCCGAATGCTTTACCGTCGACCACGCCGGCAGCGGTCATTTCTATGGCCATCCCGAGCTTGGTGCCAAGAAGGCGCGCGTCATCATGGATCGCCTTGCGCTTTCGCACGATCTGGTGCGCGACGTGTGCCTGCTGATCAAATATCACGACAAGCCGCTGCGTCCTGAGCGTTCGTGCTTACTCAACATGATGCGTTTGCTTTCGGGCGAGGGCATCGACACGCCGCGTTTGATAGACGAACTCATGGACCTTAAGCGTGCCGACACACTTGGCAAGGCCCCGTCGTGCTTCTATTACGTTGAGACGATTGAGGAGATGCGCGCGATGGCGCACGAGCTGCTGAGGGCGGGGGAGCCCTATACGCTCAAGATGCTCGCCATCAACGGCGGCGACCTGATCCGTGCCGGAGTCAAGCCCGGGCCGGAACTGGGTCAGCTTCTCAACTCCGCCCTCGACGCCGTGATCGAAGACGATATTCCCAACGAGCGCGAAGCTCTTTTGGTTCATCTCAACTTGCATTAGCTACCAAGTTTACCTGCGTATTCCATAACCTGCCGACAATTTTTCGGCAATTCGGTATTTCTTCTTGCGCTGACGTTTTTTGTCCCGTAATATATTTTCTCGCAGCACGGCAGTGCAGATGTCATGTGGCCCGTTCGTCTAGCGGTTTAGGACGCCGCCCTCTCAAGGCGGAGATCACCAGTTCGAATCTGGTACGGGCTACCACGCATCTGATACCCGGACTTCCTATGGAAGGCCGGGTTTTTTATTTTCAAACAACCGTCTGCAATTCCCGTTTGAACCAGAGCTTTGCGTTCTGCCTATGGCCCTTACGGGTACAATATCCAAGATATTTTGACTGTTAGAAGGAGTCTCATGACGGAGTCCTCTCAGCATACGTCTAAGCCCCAGGTCGAGGTTGAGGCCTCGGGCGGCGATGACAATAAGAGCGCACGCCGCGGCGCCATCTTTATCGGCGTCGTGCTGGTAGGTTATATCGTCTATCTGGTGGTAACCGGACAGATGGGGCAGTTTTGGGCCGCTATGTCGAGCGTCCAGGCGTCATGGCTCGTTGTCGCGTGTCTTTGCATGTTCATGTACCTGTTCTTTGGCATTGTGGCCTATGCGATCGCCGTCTGGCTCGATCCCAATTCGCCCGTCGGCATCCGCGACCTGATCTCGGTCGAGGCGAGTGGCATCTTCTTTGGCAACCTGACGCCCATGATGATGGGCTCCACCCCGGCTCAGATCTATCGCCTGACCAAGGCCGGCCAAAACGTGGGCGAGGCCGGCGCCACGCAATTCACGCGTTTTATCGTGTACCAGTTTGGCCTGGTCGCCTGGGGCGCTATCCTGCTGCTCGCCCGTATGCCGTTTTTTGCCGAACGCTACGGCGACATGACGCTGCTGTGCGTCTTTAGCTTTGGTGGACACTGCTGCATCTTGCTTGGCATCTTCGCCGTCGCGCTCATGCCTAAGACCGTCACGCGCGTCGCCCATTGCATCATCAATTGGCTTGAGCGCATTGGTGTCTCGGCCACTAAGATCGAGAGTTGGCGCACGTTTGTCGATGGCGAGATCTACTCCTTCTCCGAGAAGTTCAAGCTTTCGGCCGGACATTTTTCTTCCATGCTGCTCACCG
>DBFDDV010000006.1:0-9699 GCA_048302525.1 Collinsella sp.
GCTCAACCGGGTCGAACAGCTCAACTTGCAGCTCCGGCGTCTGCCAGCCGCGCTCAATCATCAGGGCACGCGCCTTGGACTCGCCGCCGCTTTCCGACAGCCCATCGGCACATCGTGCAACCCTGCGCGCCGTCACAACACCGCGACGATTCAGGCCAAGCTTGTCGACAGTCTCAACGAGATGCTCCTTCGACAAAAGTTGCTCATGGAGCGCCGAATCCGCGATGATCAGTCCCTCGACAAACGATGCATCGACCAAGCAATCCGTAATCGTTTGATCGATATCGGTTACGGCGATATCCATCTGGGTGGCCCGTGTTTGACGAGCATAGCGATGACGAATGACCTGAGAGCCCGGCGTCGTCGATTGGGCCGGCATCGCGGCGATATGGATGTGCGTCAAATTGGCATGCGAAACCGAAAGGCCATAGATAACAGCCGCCGTATAGGAGCAAAATGTCCAGTCGGGGTGCTTTTGCGCAAGCGCCCGCACCCGATGCAGATAACGCTGCCGAAACTTGAGCTCGGACCAGTATTCCGGACGCGCATACAGCCCCGGCATGACCGCTTCGAGACTTCCCGCCTCCGCCCGCCGCTGAATCTGCTTTGCCTCCGCCGCCGTGCGCGCGTACACGCAGCTCATCTGCTGTTCGCATGCTTTAATGTGACTTGCAAGCCTTTGATTCGCCGTCATGTTTCCCATGTCGCCTCCCAAATCTTGGAACGGCGCAAACGTACCAGACGGTTTCATGCGAAGTCTGACCAAATACCGTCCAGGCGCTGACCAAATGCTTGACGGTTTTGGACGTTTTAGGCTGATGGCTTATATCTGCAGGCAGGGCGGTTGTCGAGAGGTCCCTGTCTCCACATTTTGAGGCCTTGGTCCATCGGATTATCAGAAAGAAAAACCCGTCGAGATTCAAGACTACGCCAAATGCGACTTTGCCTCTGCACGCACCGTCGCTTAGCCGAGCCATCGGCATCTACATGCCTAAAAAATGAGCGTGGATAATCTCCCGTTTTGAGCCTAGTTTCAAGCCAAAAGTGGGAGATTATCCACGCTCGATTTGTAAATGTCCGAAAATCCACGCTCGTCCGTCCGGATATCCACGCTCGTCACGCCGCCGGCACAGCAGCAGCCGTAGCCTAGTGCTCCTCGCCGGCGCGGGCTAGGTCGTAGGGCGTGGTCTGGTAGACGTAGTAGTTGAGCCAGTTGGTGTAGAACAGCTGAGCTTGGCTGCGCCAGACGTTGCGCGGATCGGCGGAGGGGTCGTCGCCCGGGAAGTAATGCGCCGGCACCTGAGGGTTGAGGCCGCGCTTCACGTCGCGCTCGTACTCCAGGCGCAGCGTGTCGGTATCGTACTCGGGGTGACCAAAGACAAAGAAGCGACGGCTGTCGGTCGACTAGACGAGGTACAGGCCCACCTCGTCGGACACGGCCACGACCTCAAGCTGCGGCTCGGCCTCCACGTCCTCGCGGCGCACGTCGGTGTTGCGCGAATGTACGGCATAGAAGCGGTCGTCAAAGCCGCGGACCAGCGGGCTTTGCGGCTTCACCAGATAATGCTCGAACACGCCGCTCGCCTTTGCCGGCAGGTCGTACTTCTGGATGCCGTAATGATGGTACAGGCCGGCCTGCGCGCCCCAACAAATGTGCAGCGTAGAGTGCACGTGCGTGGTGGACCAATCCATGATCTGGCAGAGCTCGGGCCAGTAGTCGACCTCCTCGAACGGCATCTGCTCCACCGGCGCGCCCGTGATGATCAGGCCGTCGTAGTGGATGTCGCGGATGTCGTCGAACGTGCGGTAGAACGTCTCCAGGTGGCCGGCGCTCACGTGCGTGGCCTCGTGCGTTTTCGTGCGCAGCAGGTCCACCTCCACCTGCAGCGGCGTGTTGGAGAGCTTGCGCATGATTTGCGTCTCGGTGGCGATCTTGGTGGGCATGAGGTTGAGGATGAGCACGCGCAGCGGGCGGATGTCTTGGTGCAGTGCGCGGTACTCCGTCATGACAAAGATGTTCTCGCTCTCGAGCTGCGCGGCGGCAGGGAGGGCGTCGGGGATGCGAATGGGCATGGATGCTCCTTACGAGTCAGTTGCAGCTATGGTACAACGAGCAGCCCTATCCGCGCGAGCACATCGCCCAGCGATGCCGTCAGCGGCCCAAATCACCCCAAAAGTAGAGATTAAGGCATGTCCCAAAAATCTACGGCGCTTTAGTCTAGCAAAGTGACGGCAGGACGCTACAATGGTTCGACGCAAAAAACTCGGCCGAAAGGATACATATATGTACCAGACGCGTAAGATCGGTGTGGTCGGCCAGGGCCACGTAGGAGCACATGTCGCCAACAGCCTGCTCATGCAGGGCATTGCCGATGAGCTGTACCTGTGCGATATCAACGAGGCCAAGGTGACGTCCGAGGTCCAGGACCTGCGCGACTCCCTTTCGTTTGTCCCGTACAACACCAAGATCGTCAACTGCTACGACCACTACGAGGAGCTTGCCTGCTGCGACGTCATCGTCAACGCCGCCGGCAAGGTCGCACTGGCCGCCGGCAACCGCGACGGCGAGCTGTTCTTTACCACCGACGCCGCCCGCACCTTTGCCAAGCGCATCGTCGACGCCGGCTTTGACGGCATCTTCGTGAGCATCTCCAACCCCTGCGACGTCGTGTGCACCGAGCTGTGGCACCTGACCGGCTACGATCCCAAGAAGATCATCGGCTCGGGATGCGGCCTGGACTCCGCCCGCCTGCGCACTGAGATCTCCAAGAAGGTCGGCGTGAGCCCCAAGTCCATCGATGCCTACATGATCGGCGAGCACGGCTTTAGCCAGCTTGCCGCCTTTAAGGCCGCAACCATCGCCGGCAAGAGCCTTAACGAGCTTCAGGCCGAAAACCCCGACAAGTACGCCTTTGACCACATGGAGGTCGAGGAGCTCGCGCGCAAGGGCGGCTACGTAACCTACCAGGGCAAACAGTGCACCGAGTACGCCGTCGCCAACTCCGCCGCGCGCGTCTGTGCCGCCGTGCTTCACAACGAGCACGCCGTACTTTCGGCCTCCACGCTTATGACCGGCCAGTATGGTGAGGAGGGCATCTTCACCTCCCTGCCGTGCGTGATCGGTGCCGAGGGCGTCGAGGAGGTCTACACGCTGGACCTTTCCGAGTATGAGCTCGAGGGCTTCCACAAGAGCTGCCAGCACATTCGCGACAACATCGCCCAGCTCGACTGGTGGGACGCCGAGGGCGTCGTCGGCAAGTAAACCGCCAATCGCCGCAATCTCGCGAATCTAGGCGCGATACTAAGCGGGCCGTGCCGGAAATCCCCGGCGCGGCCCGCTTTTTGACTCAAACGACACGCTTGCGAATCGAAGGTGAATACTTTTCCCGGTACCTAGTACTGCTCGATGCCCATGTAGCGACGAACCTCGGGGCTGTGGTCGAAGACCTTGCCGCGGGCGGCGCGCAGCTCGCAGCTCATGTTGTAGAAGAAGATCGGCTCCAGGAACGAACGCACACTGGCAGGCACTTCGCCCACGCCGTACTCAAGCGCGTCGAGCACCATGACTGTATCGGTGTGCGTGTTAAGGAACGCAAGAGCGCGCTCCTCCATGGGGCGGCACTCGCCCGCGCCAAGCTGAACAAAGTAGAACACGCCGGGCTCGGTGGCCTCGAACGGGCCGTGGAAGTACTCGCCGGAGTGGATGTAGCAGCAGTGCTGCCACTGCATCTCCATGAGCGAGCAGATGGCCATGGCGTAGGTCTGGCTAAAGTTGGGTCCGGAGCCCAGGATATAGAAGAACTTGTGCTGCTGGCAGAGCTCGGCAAAGCGATCGCCCAGCTCGGCGTTTACCTTCTCGCGAGCAGCGGGCAGCAGGGCATCCATCTGCTTAAGGCCGGCGTACATGTCGGCAAGCGCCTCGTAACCCTCCTGCTGGTCGAGCAGCTCGGCAGCCATCAGGGCGCCGATGCCCTGCGGGACCTCGGCCTGCGGCACGCCCTCGCCCCAGGGATAGACCCAGGTAGTCCACTTGCCGCTGTCGATCTTGGAGCCCTCGCAGTCGGTGAGGGCAACGACCTCGGCACCGGCGGCCAGCGCCATCTCGCAGCCGTCGACGACCTCCTGCGTGTTGCCGCTGTGGCTGCAGGCAATAACGAGTGACTTCTCACCAAGGCTCTTGGGGGCCATCAGGCAAAACTCGCGTGCCGTGTAGACCGTCGAGGTAAACGTAGTGGCCTCGCGCTTGAGCAGCTCGTTGGCCGGCATCAGGTCAATCATCGAACCGCCGCAGGCGATCCAAAAGACATTCTCAATCTTGCCCTTGCGCTCGATAATTTCCTGAATCAGATCGTGTGCATTCATGGTGATGCCCCTCCTTGTGCGGCGGTTTTGAACGGCGACAGCTCGTACCTGCGGTCATTCTATGTTGTCCTATTTATAGCACGCACGACGACGCCCGTGAAGCCATTTCACCAAATTTGTTCTATATTGTTCTATCTGTGGACGTTAGATGTCGAACACGTAGCGCGAGCCCACGATCTTTTGGCGTCCGAGCAGCAGGGGCCGCTCGTCCTCGTCGGTAAAGTACGCCTCCATATAGAAGAGCGGCTCGCCGACCGGCACCTCCAGCAGTGGGGCCGCTTGAGCATCGGCAAGCGCAATCTCCACGGTGCAGGGGTCGGACTTGAGCGGCGCACGGCCCGAATGCTCGGCAACGAGCGCAAAGATTGAGTTATCGGTGAGGTCCTTGTCGGCAAGCGTCTGCAGGTAGGGATGGTCGGCGAGCACAAAGGCGTTGTTCTCGAGCATGACAGGGACGCCGTCGGCTGTGCGCACGCGTTCGACCACGATAAGCTCGCAGCCGGGCTCCACGCCAAAGAACGCCGCATCCTCGTGCGTTGCCGCGACCACCGTGCGCGACACCAGACGCGCACCCGGCACCATGTCGTTGGCAGCACAACCCTCAGTAAAGCTCTGGACGTCACCCTTCTGGCGAATCTTGCGCTTGAGCTTGGGGGCGCACACAAAGGTACCCCTCCCCTGCTGGCGGTTGAGATATCCCGCACGCGACAGCTCCTCGATGGCGCGGCGCACGGTGACGCGTCCCACGCCGTAAGACTTCGCGAGCTCCATCTCGGAAGGAATGCGCGAGCCGGCCGCGTACACGCCGCGCGCGATCTCGCCCTTCAGATCGTCCATGACCTGCTGGTACAGCGGCACGGCGGACACGTCAGTACGGTCGGTCTTGCTATCGGCTACCATCGTTACGCTCCATCCCGCGCACGCTCGGACTCAAACTCTTCAATCGCCGCCATAAACTGCTCGCCAAAGGCGTCGGCCTTTTTCTCGCCAATGCCGTTGACCTGGATCAGCTCGTCGCGTGTCTGTGGGCGCAGGCGGCACAGGCCGCGCAGGGCCTTGTCGGAAAAGACCATGTACGGCGCCATCTCCAGCTCGGTCGAAATCTCCTTGCGCAGGGCACGCAGGCGCTCGAACAGCTCGGCATCGTCGCCAACGCGCGGGCGCTGATCCAGCTCGGCCTCCTCGCGCAGCAGATCCACCGCACGGCGGGCGCGGGCCGAGGCCTTGCGCTTGGATGCACGACGCTTAACGGTAAAGGCAAACGCCTCGTCCTCGACCTCGCTGGCACGCGGACCCAGCCCCACGACCGGATACTGCCCCTGCGAGGTAGCCAGATAACCGCGGCCGCACAGCTGGCCGATGATGTCCTTGATGCGCCCGACCGATTCGCCCGACAGCTCACCGTAGCCGCAGTCCTCGTCCAAATGCATCTGGCGAATGCGCTCGGTGTTGCCGCCGTGAAGCACATCGGCGATGAGCGACTTGCCAAAGCGCATGGGACGCGTGGCCACATAACGCACGGCGGCGCGGGCCATATCGGTGACGTCCTCGACCTCGAACTGCGTGAGGCAATTGCTGCAGTTGCCGCAGCCCTCGACGTCGTCTGCCGTGCCGCCCGCGGCGGCTGCCGCATGCTCGGCCGCGGCCTCGTCGCCAAAGTAGCGCAGCATGTATTCGCGCAGGCAGCCGGTGGTATTGCAGTAGCCCTCCATCTGGCTGAGCAGACGATAACGGTTCTGGAGCGCCCACGCGCGCTGCTCGTCATCGAGCGCCTCGTCAGCCGCATCGCCGCGGTCGATCAAAAAGCGGCGCATGCGAAAATCGTTGCCGTTCCACAGCAAGTAGCAGCTGGACGGGTCGCCATCGCGGCCGGCGCGGCCCGCCTCCTGGTAGTAGGCTTCGATGCTCTCGGGCACGTTGTTGTGGATCACGTAGCGCACGTTGGGCTTGTCGATGCCCATGCCAAAGGCGTTGGTGGCAACCATCACCTGGATATCGTCGTCGATAAAGGCGCGCTGGCTTTGGCGACGGGCGTCGTTGCCCATGCCGGCATGGTAGCGGCCAACGCGAATGCCGCTGGGGCCCAGCGCCTCGGCAAGCTCGCCCGCCAGCGCATCGACCGTCTTGCGGGTCGAGCAATACACGATACCGCTCTCGCCCGAATGCGCGATCACATAGTCGCGCACCCACGCGGTCTTGGCCTTGTCGCCCATCTCCTCGCAACCAAAGTAGAGGTTCTTGCGATCAAAACCCGTCACCACCGTCGCGGGGTTTTGCAGGCCGAGCATCTGCTGAATGTCCGCACGCACGCGCTCGGTCGCCGTGGCGGTAAACGCCGCCACGATCGGGCGCCGCGGCAACGAATCAATAAACTCGCGAATCTGCAGGTAAGCGGGGCGGAAATCCTGGCCCCATTGGCTCACGCAGTGGGCCTCGTCAATGGCCACGAGCGGCACGCCAATGCCGCCGTCCGCCGCGGCTTCCTGCGCAAAGGCCAAAAAACGCGGCTCGAGCAAGCGCTCGGGCGCCACGTACATAAGCTGGTAGCGGCCCTCGCGCGCCCGCTTGAGCACGGTGTTTTGCTGGGCCGGAGTAAGGCTGGAGTTGAGATAGCTGGGTCGCGCACCCGCCGCGAGCAACGCACGGGTCTGGTCCTCCATAAGCGACAGCAGCGGACTCACCACAAAGGTGATGCCGGGCAGCATGAGCGCGGGCACCTGGTAGCAGATAGACTTACCGGCGCCCGTGGGCATAACACCCAGCGCATCACGACCGGCAAGGATCGCATCGACCATGCGGTCCTGCCCCGGGCGAAACGAGGTGTAGCCAAAATAGGCGCCGAGCGTGTCGAGCGCCATCTGCTGCATGCTATCGGTCATGGTTTCCTAACGTCCAAGTCATCTGCCGCCGATTATACGCCGCCACGCGGACCGGTGCCGCACGGCCGTCGGCCACGGGCAACGCAATCCAAAAGGAACGAGCGTGGGATTTTTGGACACTTTCCCAACGGCTAATCTCTTGACAAGCGCGCAAACGTCGCTGGTTGAGCATAGGTCAGCGAAAACGCCCCTAAGCGAGCAAGGTGACGTGAAAGAGGAGGGAAGCGTACTTTGGTACGCGACCGACGATTGAACGTCAGATTGCCGCTTAGGGGCGTTTGCAGCGTCGAGCCGTTACGCGGTTTGGTAAAACCGCGTAACTTACATGACCATAACGTAGCGCGATCCCACGTAGTACTGCTTACCCATCAGGACCGGCTCGCCATTGGGGCCGATAAAGCCGGCACGCAGGTTGAGCAGTGGATCGTGCGGAGCGATGCCCAGCTCGGCCGCCTGCTCGGTATTGGCACGAACGGCCTCGACCGTGCGGTAGCCAACCGAGACAATCGGCGTTCCGCCAACACGCTCGACCTCGGAAAAAATCGACTTGTCCTCAAGATCGGCCGTCAACAGCTCACGGTAGGCGTCAAACGGCACAAAGATGTTCTCCTCAAAAATGGGCTCGCCGTCGGCCGTACGCACGCGCTTGATGTGCAGCAGCAGCGCGTCCTTCTGCAGGCCAAAGAACTTCATCTCGTTTTGACGTGCCGGCACAATCTGGCGATCGACCACATGCGCGCCCGCCTTCATGTCATTATCGGCACACAGCGCGGTAAACGTCTGCAGCGTCGAAGCGTGGAACTGGCGGTTGATGTGCGGCGTGGAGACAAAGGTGCCACGGCCCTGCTGCTTAACCAGGTAGCCATCGGAGCACAGCTCCTCGACGGCGCGGCGCACCGTAATACGGCTCACGTCGTACTGCTCGGCTAGCTCAAGCTCGGACGGAATACGCTCCTTGGGTGCATAAACACCTTTCTCGATCGCGTCCTTGATTTCGTCATAAATCTGCTGGTAAAGCGGTGCATTTTTGGGCGTAGGCATATCTAATCACTCTTATCGAAATATTGAAATAACTAATACGTATATAACGTCTAGTTTCATGTTACCTCATAATGATAAAACGATACACCGCATACAGCAAATCCTTACCTGCCGTCGTCCTGCTGCAGGCTGTCCTGCTCGCTGAGGCGCGCCTGCCTGCTGGCCATGCGTGCGGGCTTGTCGGGATCGGGAACGGCCGCGGGCATGGGCTCGTCGACATGACCTCCCCACCAGCCGCCCACAAAGTTGAGCGTGTGGAACACGTTGATCACGGCGCCGGGATCAATGTCGCACACCAGCTTGATAATGTCCTGGCTCTCGTAGGTCGATACAACGGCGTGCAGCAGGTACATCTTCTCGCGGCTGTATCCGCCAATGACCTCGGCGCAGCTAATGCCATGCTGAAAATGGTCAACATAGGCGGTCATGACCTCATCTGCCTTACGCGTCGTGATCTGCAGCGTCACGCGATCGTAGCGACGATAGAAACTGTCGATGGTCTTGGTCGAAATAAACTGGAACACGATGGAATACGCCGCCTTGTCCCAGCCAAACATAAAACCAAAGATCGCCAGGATAAAGCAGTTGAAACCAAAGATGACGCCCCAGATGGTCTTGCCCGTGTGGTTGGAAACCCACAGCGCGATAAAGTCGGTGCCGCCGGTGGATGCGCCGGATTTAAGCGCGATGGCAGCGCCCAGACCCGAGACCACGCCGCCAAAAATGATGAGCATGATCTTGTCACCCAAAAACGGAGCGAAGTGAAAGACGTTGAGGAACAGCGACGAGAGCACAACCTGCATCATCGAGAAGATGACGAAGCGCTTGCTAATGCCGCTCCAGCATAGGAGCGCCACGGGAATGTTGAGCGCGAGCATACCGAGCGAGATGTCGATGTGAACGCCGCCGAGCGAGGTAACGCGATCGAGCAGGACCGCAACGCCGGTGAGGCCGCTCGGAAGCAGGTCGGCGGGTTGAATGAACGCCTGGATCAGGAATGTCTGGAGAACGGCAGAAATCGTGACCGCCACGGCAGTAATGGCGCGGCGGACGATGGTAAGGCGGCCGAGCACGAGCACGCGGTCCGTGAGCTGATCGATGGCGTTCGCCACGCGGGCTCCTTTCGAAGGCAAATCTAGTTGTGAGGCATGTCGGCGATTGTAGCATGGAGCGTACGGGGGCGCTTCAATTCACCCTCCCTCGACAACCAAAGCGGGACCAGCAACCCCCACGACCAGAGGCCCAAATTACAAGTGAGTAGACTTTTTACGATCTGCCGAGCACACCCAAAACAGCCGCCTCTGTGACCTGCACTGATAATTGTCCTTGGGGGAAGCGGGCACTGCGGGGGCGCGTCAACAGCGCGCGATTTCCGCGTCGCAGCGCTACCCTGATGCTGAACGCCGGGACGATGACC
>DBFDDV010000007.1:0-17837 GCA_048302525.1 Collinsella sp.
CCACCCCTTTTAGGGGTGGTTTTGATTTGGAGCGGAAACTGCATCCCAGAATTGGCGTTCAGAATGGGATGCGCTTTCCGGTAGAGCCTCTGGCGGAAACAGCGTCCCGGAATCATGCCTCAGAGTGGGATGCGCTTTCCGTTAACCGCTCACTTGGAAAGCGCATCCCAGTTTGAGTGTTTATTCCGGGATGCGGTTTCCGTTGAAGGACTCAACCGGAAAGCCTGTCCAGCTCTGAGACGGGATTCCGGGACACGCTTTCCGCCAGGCCCGCCATCCGGAAAGTGCATCCCGTTTTGAGCGTCCAGGCTGGGACGCGCTTTCCGTTGGCGTGGCCGTTGGGAAAACGCGGCCCAGATAGGGGGAATGCGATTCGGCGATGCTTGGCCTAGCAGCTCCTACAGGTCCACCTCGTTGAGCCATGTCGGCAGCGCGGTCTGCCGGATGCCTGCCGTCTGCAGCTTTTTGGCGAGCATTCCTGTCGAGCGGACCTCGTTCATGGTAAAGCGCAGCAGAGGGTGGCCGTAGAGCGATAGGTGCGCCTCGCGCTGTCGTTCGGCAACGAGCGCCTCGGCGGTGGTGCGTCCGGCCAGCATGGTCTGGTCGGTATATTTGATGAGCCCGTCGAGCTCGCCCAGCGTGAGTTCCCGCGCCTGGCGCTCCCAGGCAAAGTCCGTTCGTATGGGCTTGGCCGAATCGAAGGGGTCCGTCAGCTCGTATTGAAGCCAGTCGGGCGCAAAGCCCGTCTCGATCATGACGGCTCGGGCGACCGATTCCCCGCCGCTCTCGGCGCGGGCGTCGGCATATCGAAGCGTTGTGAGGGCGGTGCGAATCGCACGACCATTGCGGGCAGTCGCTCGTTGCTCAACGGCCTCCATCAGCTGTTCCCGCGCAAGGCCGAGCTTTGAGATCGCCGAATCGGCAATGGGCATGCCGTCGGCAAAACCAGTTTGCAGCAGGCAATCTGTGGCCGTTTTGATGGGCGGCGTTACCGATATGCCGGCTCTGCGTATTGCTCCGGCCGGCTCAATCTGGTGTCGCTGAATATGTGCGCCCGGACGAGCCGACGGCTTTGTCGAGCTGCAAACATGCACGACGTTCAGGTGTCGCCACGAGACCTCGAGCCCCAGCAGGCAAGCTGCCGAAAACGAGCAGAACGTCCAATCGGGGTGGATGATCGCAAGGGCGCGGAGGATTTCGCAATGGCGTTGCGCTCGGTTGAGTTCATCCCAGCGCGTTTTTCGCGCAAACAACCCCGGCATGGGCGAGACAACCGTGCCGCCGGTGCGCCGAAGGAGCGCTTTTCGGATCGCCGTGCTCGGGGGAATCAGACAGCGCCCCTCTTGTTCGGCTTGAGTGAGCAGTTGGTCGATGAGCTGGTCATTGCAATGGGTCATGAGCTACCGCCTCCTTTTGGGTAGCAAAAACGTATCAGCTGGAACTTGCCGCTCAACTGACCAAAAGCTGACCAAAATCTAACCATGCAGGTAGATGGCCTGGTTTTGACGCCATTTTTTGAAGCCGAATCGGCGGGCGGTAATCGGCACCCGTGAACGGTAGCTAGATATGAAGCCTTGGTAAGTTTAGGGACGTTTACTTTTCCGAAAAAGAGCAATCTATCTGCTGTTTTGTGTTTCTGGATCGCATATTTGAAGGCATGTGATAAGGGCTGTGGATCGTTGCATTGTATCTGCGGAAGCTGTGTCCCGGAATTGCCACTCGGAATGGGACGCGCTTTCCGGAACAGCCCTCAACCGGAAACTGTGTCCCAGATTTCGGCCCCAGAGTGGGACGCGCTTTCCCGATGGGCCTCAAATGGAAACTGCATCCCAGAATGAGCGCTCAGAGCGGGACGCACTTTCCGGATGGCATGCTTGGCGGAAACTACGGCCCAGTTTTTGGCTCCAGAACGGGATACAGTTTCCGGAACGGTCCACGTGCGGGGGTGTACCGCCCCTTTTCGTGCTCCGCTTGTCGAATTAAGTTATAGCTAGCTATATTATAGGAAGGTATAATATAGCTAGCTATAACGTAAAGGAAGGATGGTCTATGTTTGTCGGAAGAACAGCGGAAATGTCCGAGCTCAATCGACTGTATGGCACGGACTCCTTTGAGATGCCTGTGATTTACGGCCGCCGTCGTGTGGGTAAAACGCGCCTTATCACAGAGTTCATCCAAGGCAAGAAGGCTATTTACTTTCAAGCTCGTCGTACCAATGCGGAGGCAAACCTGCACGGCTTTAGCCAGGCGATACTTGCAGGCTCGGTTGGTGCTGCAGGCGTGTCGTTTCGTAGTTTTGACGAAGCGTTCGATGCATTGGCCACCATGGCTCGCACGGAACGTTTGGTTGTCGTGATTGACGAGTATCCCTATCTCGCCCAATCGAATTCCGAAATCAGCTCGTTGCTGCAAGACAAGATCGACCACTTATACAAAGAGACCAGGCTAATGCTGATCCTATGCGGCTCGTCTCTTTCGTTTATGGAGGAACAGGTGTTGGGCTACGAGAGCCCACTATACGGTAGGCGTACGGCCCAGTTTAAGATTATGCCGCTCGATTTTACGACGACCCTCGGGTTGTGGCAGAGCATGGGTCGCGAAGACGCTGCAGTTTGCTATGGCATGACGGGCGGCATTCCTGCATATATCGAGAAAGTCGATCCTGCCGTATCGCTCAAGGACAACATCAAACGTCTTTTTCTTACTCCTACGGGCTATCTCTTTGAGGAGCCGAGTAACCTGCTGTTGCAAGAGTGCCGCAATCCCGAGCAATATGATGCGATTGTGCAAGCAATTGCTCAGGGGCGCTCGAGGATCTCGGAGATTGCGAGCTCTACGGGAATCCCTGCGAGCAACGTAAAGAGCTATGTGGATAAGCTGGCGTCGCTTGGGATTGTCGAGCGCGAGCTGCCCCTAAACGAGACGAGCAATAAGCGAGCCGTGTATCTGCTGAGCGACCAGATGTTTAGGTTCTGGTACAAGTTTGTTCCGCAGAACATCGGGCTGATTCAAAACGACATGGCCGAGATGGCGTATAAGCGCATTGAGCCGCACGTATCGGATTACATGGGTACGGTCTTTGAGCTTATATGCCGGCAGTACGTGTACGAACTTGCGCGCGCGGGCGAGCTCGATGTGATTCCGGCAACGGTGGGCCGTTGGTGGGGAACGGACAATCGGACGCGTACGCAGGAAGAGATCGATTTGATTGTCGACGACGGAGAGGGCGCGGCGCTCTTTGCGGAGTGCAAATGGCGTAACGAACCGGTAGGCGAGGATGTTCTGGAAAAGCTCGTGTACCGAAGCGAGCTCTTTAGGCGGCAGCATAAAAGCTACGTGATCTTCTCGAAGCGTGGCTTTACGCAAAGATGTCAGGAAGCTGCGGCGAGCAGGGGAGATGCCAAGCTGATTTCGTTTGCCGAGATGTGTGAGCGGAGATAACCAAGCGCTCTGATGTGATGCTCGGAATGGGACGTGCTTTCCGGATCGCCCCTCAAGCGGAAGCTGCGTCCCGGATTCTGGCTCCAGAGTGGGATACCGTTTCCGGTTGAGGTCTCTGGCGGAAGCTGTATCCCGGAATCGAGCTTCAGAGTGGGACGTGCTTTCCCGTCAGGAGCTCAAGTGGAGACTGCGTCCCGGGCTCATGCCTCGGAATGGGACGTGCTTTCCGGATGGGCTTCAAGCGGAAACTGTGTCCCAGAATCGACATGGCTTCAAGTGGAAAGCGCGTCTCAGAATGCCGCGCCGGCGTTTTTAGCGGTCGTGGTTGGAAAGGGAAGCATTGCCTACACACGTGACGACGGCGTGGCGGTGATCCCCATGGCGGCACTTGGGGCGTAGTGGTTTTGCGGGCGTGCCGTGCTTCCTTTACCGAAAATCCATTTGGTAAACTAGATGCTCGCGGATAGAATAAAGTTGACGGCAGCCCAAGTGGTGAAGAGCTGGGCAGCGCCGTTGCTTGGTCAAGAGGTCAGTGCCTTAATGGCAGCGACTTGTTATGCTTCGAATGCTGCTTGAGTGCCTCGGAAAGTTCGATAAGCGCCGTGAAGAGCGAGACCAAAGCAACCAAGAGCTCTACGAGCTCTGATGGGCCCGGGATGACCGCTGATTCAAGTCACCGGGCCTAAATCTTTTTCATGCATTTGAATAGAGCGGTCGACTCTCTTGGGGCCGTCTGCATGGCGTGTGCTTGGCGCATGGTATATTGCGTCCCGCTTTCATGTCCGCACGGGTTCCTATCCTTACGGCAATGTAGCCGCCTATGTAACGAGCGGCAGTTGACGGAGAAAGGCCCTGACCGTGCCAGACAAAAAGACGCCGTGTATCTCGGCTATCGATACGACGAACTTTGCGCGCCAGATTGTGCTGGACTTTGAGTTTGCGCCGGTGCCAAAGCAGCGCCAGCGCCGTGGGCTGCGCAATGAGATTATCGAGGTCGGCGCCGTTAAGCTCGATTACCACGGCAACGTTATGGGCGAGTTCTCGCAGTTTGTGCAGACGGAATTTACCGAAGGCGTTGCGTATCCCGTCCGCGAGCTCACGGGGATATCGGCCGTGGACACCGCGATGGCCGATCCGCTCTACATGGTGATAAAAAGGCTCAGCGATTGGATCGGTCGCTACTCCGCCCAGGTGGTCTGTTGGAGCGGTGCGGACCGTCGGCAGCTTTTGACCGAGTGCCAGGCAAAGCACATCGACCTTTCCACATTTCCTACGGACTGGGCCGACCTGCAGGCGTTTTACACCTCGATCATGGACGTTGGCAGCCACGGGCGCGTCTCGTTGGGCGACGCGGCAACGTGGTTCGGCATCGAGTTTGACGAGTCGACGGGCCATGCCCACAGCGCCCTAGCCGATGCGCGCGTGACCGCCAAGCTGCTCAAGCAGGTGATGGACGGGGACTATCACGTGAGTCCGCGCGCCCAAGAAGTCCGCCAACGTTGGGGGATGGGCGAGCGGGCCCAGACACGCCTCTCTAGCAAGTGCCCCGAGCTGGGCGACCTGCTGCTGAAGCTGAAGGCGGCGGGAAGGTAGGGGCGTTAGCTGTCTGCATGGCGCGTGCCTGTCGCGTATCGTTACTCTTCCTGCTGCTTGGCAGGCAAGATGTAGACGTTCTCGGCGTCCACGGCGATCTGCGCGGGGCGGTTGTAGAGGGTGTCGATCTCCTTTACGCTCTGCTTGAACGGCGTGACGTCGGGCGTCTTTGCCTGATGGAGCTTTTCGAGGAGTTTCTCGGATTGCTTGTCGTTGAACTTTCCGATGCTCTCTCCTGCGCCTTCGAGCGCCTCGTCGATGAGTGTATGGTCGCCCACGGGGGTCTTTGCGATGGCGTGACCGAGCAATTTGCCCGCGGACGCGATACCGCCCAGCAGTGCCGCATCGACGGTGTCGACAGCCCCCGCTTCGAGTGCGTTGTAGCAGTCGGTGTAGAGCTCGCGGTACGCGATCGAATCAGCCTCGATCTTCGCAGTGGCGTCCGCGAGCTTTGCGGGCTCGAAGTTCTGGGCGAGCATGGGTTCGAGGAACAGCGAGAACGCGTGGATGTAGGTGGCGAGCTGGCAGTCTTTGAGGTAGTCGAGCACCTTGTCGAGGCGTCTGCCCAAGCCGTCTCGCACCTCGATGAACCCTTTCTTTTTCAGATCCGCCTGTGCCTGCGAGCGGAAGAGTTCCATGTCCTGCGCGGACGACTGCTTGATGTCGAGCACCTTCATATGGGCGTTTGCCATGTAGGTGGCGTTGCCGTAGTTGAGGCCGTAACCGTTGAGGATGTCTGCGAGCGTCTTGAGGTTGCCACGCATGTTGGCCTTGTCGCGCTGACGCATGTACTCGAACATTTCGTCGACGGACTCCTGGATGGAGTCGAGCTTTTGGTTTATCTGCGCGATTGCGGCTGCCATGAATAGCGATGTTGGATCGTAAGGCACCTGCGTGACGCTCGTGGCGATGTCGCCCTCGACTACGTGGAAGCGCGCCTGCCCAAGGCCCTTGGCGGCGTCGCGGTAGCCCCCTGTGAGACCGCTGCCGTCCTTGAACGTGTTGAGTTTCGACGGATCGAGCGGGTTACCATATTTGTCAGTCGCCTGGAGCAGCGTGGGCACGCTCACCGTGTTGGTGACGGTGCGAAACATCGAGGGGAGCGAGGCGAACGCCACGCCGAGTTGGGGAATTCGCTCGAGCGGTAGCTTGATGGCGCCGGAGACGTCCACCCGCTTCTGAGTGAGCGCGAGGTGGATTTTGGTCGATGCGAGCTGTTTTGCCACGAGCTCCTCTCGGCCGTCGTTCGCCGAGGGTTTGGTCTCGTTGTCTGCCATAGCGCGCTCCTTGCTTACGTTGATAGTCGTGGGCATTATCTCATCGCCTGGTGGCTTGCTAGAGCGGGGTAGAGGCCGAGCGTCTGGCGAAACTCGTTAACTGATTGCATTTCAGCGGATTGGGTTGATTATAAGAGAAGGACGGCTATCCATCTGCCCTTCCCAGTTGAGTTCGCTTTGAGCTACTGTTCGTGCCTATGCTGCTTGGGCTCAAGCCTTCTCGCTGCCGTGAAGCAGGCCGTGGCCGCCATGGCCAATGCGATGCTGGCCATCCAAGTGGAGTCGCCGGTTGCAGCGAGCTTTGGTTCATCGGCTGTCGTGCGTCCCGACTTTTTTGTAGCCGCCTCGTCGGCGTCCTTTTCAGGAGTGGCAGGATCACTTTTGTTGTCGCCGGGTGAATCTACGTCGGTCTTTCCGCCCGCCTGCTCCCCTTGGGCCTTCCCCTCCACGGTGAAGGACGCATCGGTCGCCGTCCCGTCCTTCCAGACGGCCGTGACGGTGTGTCCGCCGCCGGCGAGCGTGTCCAGGTAGGACGGCCTGAGCTCGATAATCGTGCTGCCCCTGGTTGCGGTGTAGTTCTCGGCGGAGACCTCAGTTCCGTCCACGAGGAGACGCGTGAACTCATCGAGAGGACCGCTGAAGCGGAAGGTCAGACCGGCCTCGCCGTCCTTTGCATACGCCTGCCCGTCGCCCTTGGTGGCGGCATACAGCGGAGCGGTCACGTCGAAGGTGACGTCCCCCGCGTCGTCGACATCAAAGGTCTGAACGCCGGTCTTGCCGTTACGCTCGGCGTAGGCGGAGCTGTAGACGAAGGTCTCGTGGCCCGTCTTGTCGAGGACCGCGAGGGCTTGGATTTCAAACGAGCCCATCGAGAGCGACGTGGGGAACTCGATTTCGATATAGCCCCTTGCCGCATCGTAGCTGCAGCTCAACGTTTTGCGGGTCTTTAAAGAGTTCGGGTCCTCGACATAGCCGGGGTCGCCGAGGATCGGGGAGACAGACTTTACGCCGTCCGCGTCGCCTACATTGCAATAGATACGGAGGATCCCGCCGACGGGGACCCTCTTCGCGGAGATGGAAACGTTCGAGACCGTGGGCGGGTTCCGGTCGATCGCGCTGCCGGTCACCTCGAAGCACAGCTCGCTCGGGTCGCCAACCGAGAAAGTCGCGCCCGAAATGCCGTTGGCCCTGGCGTAGGAACTCTCGTACACATCGGTCTCGAACCCTAGGCCATCGGTGACCGAAAGGCCGATCAGCCTGTGCCTTCCGATCCTATTGCTGTCGAATGTGAGGTCAAACCCGTCGATAGACGAGCCTCCGTGATAATAGGCTGACGAAACAGGGCAGCCGTCGTCCGAATTCTCCCAGCCCTGCTGCAGTATGGGGGAAACGGAGCGAACGCCGTCGGCATCGGAGACGGTCCAAGAGATGTGGAGGTCGGCACCGGTTGCGACCTCCCTGCTCGAGAGCGACACGGAGGACACGGTCGGCGGGTTTTGGTCCTCGGGTCCCTCGGTCACCTCATACTCGAGGGGGTCGGTGGTGAAGGTCGGACAGTCGAGCCCCTTCTCCTCGGCATACGTCGTGTCGTAGACATCGGTAACCCATCCAAGACTACCGGTCACGCCGAGGCCGATGATCCGGTACCTGCAGGGCCGGTCGCTCGGGGAGGTGGAGATATCGAAGCCCGCGGTCGTGTTGCCGGTCGACGAGAAGGCGAGACGGGAACTGATTCCATGGTCTCCGGTATCGTTTTCGACAAGGACTTCGACTATGGGCGTGACGGACCGTACCCCGTCAGGGTCATCGACGCTATAGCCGACATGCAGCGTGGAGCCGGCCGTGACTGTCGTCGCGGATATCGTCACGTTGGAGATGCTGGGCGGGTTCGGGTCCGACGCGGCTAGGGCGGTTGAGGGCAAAGCAAGCGCTACGGTGGCGGACAGCGAGGCGAGCAGGCTAAGCGCGAAGCGCCTGGAGAATTTCAAGGAGGTCATTGGTGGTGCCGATCTTCCATAATTGTTGCAGCGATACCAGTATATCTTTGGCCCATGCTAGCCAGATGTTCTTTCCGCGAACGGCTCGTTAGTTTAGAGACGGCATATGGACGCCTGTCTCGTCCACGTTTCTCGTAAGGGCGATTATAAGGACATGAAGAGACTTTCTCGGAACAATCAATTGGGGATATCAAAGAAATGCTGGACGCCTCCTGATCGCTCAATGCCTTTGAGGTGAAATGCGGCGCATCGGCTACGTTGTTGAGATCATTTATCGAGCGATACGTCATTCCAGCTGAGGCCACCGTCATGAGGCTTCTGTTCCTACATCCCCCGCAATCCCGCGCGCGGCACCCAACAGCGCGTACTCCCTCTCGCTCCACTGGCACAGCTCGGCAGTCTCGACGGCGTCGCGACACAGGTCCAGAAACACCTCAGCTCCCTCGCAGAAGCACTCGCGGGCAAAGTCACCCGAACCGCTTGCGACGCACGTGCCGTCGGCAAACAGCTTCCAGCTAGACAGCTCGCGCGAGTCGTCTCCAAGCAGCTTGATCTGCAGTACGTGCGGGTCGCCGGCGGTGTAGAGCTCTTTCTCGAGCGCCTGCACGGTAAAGCGCATCTGGTGGGGGAGACTGCTCTTGACCATGGCCGAGGCATAGCCGTTCGGCTTGTCCAGAAGATGCATTCGTTTTGGCTTGGCGGCTAGGTTGTGGAAGTTGCGCTCACTGCGCACAGAGAAATTGTCCATACGGACTCCTTTCATCGATGTTGGCAGGGCCACCGTGCCTCTTGGCCGGTTGGCGTCGGGATCGTGGAGCCAACTCTCTACCCCGACTCTGGATAAAACGCGCCCGCTGGTTGCGGGCACGATGGAGTCTATCAGCACGCGCGGACAAAAATCAACCCCGTGCGGCAATGAGCGCACGGGGTTGATCTGGTCTACGACCCTCATTTTTTGGCATTTGTTATTCGTCGTCTCCGTCGTTGGGGTCGCCCTTGAGGGTGTTGATGTCCAGGTACTGGTTATCGTCCTCTTTTTGCTGGGTTTCCGACTCCGCTTGGGTGGGGCCGCGGAACAGCTGGAATCCCTCAAACGCAATGACACCGAGCAGGGCAATGACAATGGCGATAAAGGCAACCTTGACTGCCTGCGGAAATTCCGAGAAACGCAGCGCCTTTTCCTTGGCGTAATAATCGGCGAAGCGCTCTTCGCCCGTGCTTTTGGTATACGCCGGCGCGGACGCGGCCTCCGGGTCATATTCCGGTGCAGGCGTGGCAGCGTACGGATCGTTGAGATAATCGCTCGATGCGGTGCCATAACCCTCGGTCTCGATGCGACCATTGCCAGCATAGTCATCGGAATAATCGGAATATGCTGCACCGCCCTCATAGTCCACGGCGCTCGTGTTGGTGGCAAAAAGCGGGTTAACTGGAACGTCGAGCGCCGGCATGCCGGTAGAGGTCTCATCCAGATCGGCTGTGGCCCAGGAATCGTAGGCAACCTGATGGGCAACGGGCTCGTCGAGCCTTGCGATCGGAGGCTTGCGTGCCGCAGGAACAGGCAACTGCTGGGCGCTGTACATAACGGTGCTGTCGGCCGATTTGCCCTGCGTCGCTGCAGCGAGAAATGCCGCGGTCTCGGACGGGTCGCTTGCGGGGCGGGGAGCGGTCGTGGGCGCCGAAGTGGGTGCGGGCGTAGGCGCGGGCGTCGAAACAGCCAACTGCGCAGGAGTCGGCGCAGATGCGGTCTTAGGCGCAAGTGCGGGATTGGGGTTTGACGGGCGAGTCCCGCCGCCCATGAGTTCGTCGGCGGTCCACGGGCGATCATTCATCACGTCGTCAAGGCTCAGCGAAAACAGGTCGTCTTCACTCTCATCGAACATGCGGTGCACATGTCCACCAATTGCCGGAATCAATCCGCGACCGGTGCATGATGCCTTGCTCAACGCCATTCTGTTCCATCCTTTCGAAATATTAATGACATCGATTATATGGAACTTCCCAAGCGGCTCGGTCTTGGATTCGTGCTTTCCAGAACTCGCGCCCAAAAGGGGAGGGTCAATCCGGGCGAGTGCCTACTTGTCGCCGGCCGCCGCCTTGGCCTCATTGAGGTAGCTATAGAAGCTGTATTTGGAGATGCCAAAGAACTCGCAGGCGCGCTCGCTCGACTTGGAAATGAGGAAGGCGCCGCGACGGTCGAGGTAGCCAATGGCACGAATGCGCTCGTCTTTGGTCATGAGTGCCGCGGGCTTGCCCACAAACTGCTCGCACTCGTGCAGCAGGTCCTCGAGCAGGTCGCCGATGTTCTTGGTAATGGGCTCGGGCTCGGTATAGCCCGTGCCGCCGGTGCCGGTAAAGGCGTCGAGCGAACGCTCAAAAGCCTTCATAAGCGTAATGTCAAAGTTGATGCCCAAAATGCCGACGGGTTTGCCCTCATCGTTGCGGATAAAGATCGTCGAGGACTTGAGCAGCTTACCGTCGGTGGTTTTAGTGAGGTACGGCTCGCGGTCGTGTACATCGGTGGCGCCCTCGTGCATGGACTCAAACACGATATGGCTGGGGCCGTCACCCAGTTTGCGCCCGCTGACGTGGCCGTTTTCGATCACTACGATGGAGTGGTCTACGTCCTCGGTCTCCAGATCGTGGACGACGACTTCGCAGTTGGGGCCAAATTGGAGCGCCAGGCCGTGTGCGAGGCGCTTGTAAAACTCAATCTGTGCGGGGGTCATGGGTACCTTCCTAAAAATTAGTTTGGGCTCACTGTGCCATAAACCACACCTGTTCGCAAATAACGAAAGCGTCGCTGCGTTATGTGACCGTTCGGCGGCGAAAAAGTACCGATTACGGCAACAAACAATTCGTTAGGTATGCCAATCAAAAAGTGTGATAGAACATTACTAACAAACTTTTTGTTTGGCATCCACATAAAAGTTCAGCCGTGTGAATGGGATCGGGCTGAAACGCGTATGCGGGGGCCGGCAAGAGAGAACCTAAGGAGTTCACCGTATGGCTCATAAGATCCAGTGGGCGAGCAACACGATGCCCAAGAGCGATGACAAGCACTTGGGAATCATGAGTCTCGACCACGTGAAGAAGGCCCGCGCCTTCCACCAGTCGTTCCCCCAGTACACCGTCACTCCGCTTGCCCGCCTGGACGGCCAGGCCGCGCGTCTGGGCCTGTCCAACCTGTGCGTTAAGGACGAGAGCTATCGCTTTGGCCTCAACGCCTTTAAGGTCCTGGGCGGCTCGTTTGCCATGGCCAACTACATTGCCGACGAGACCGGCAAGGACGTTGCCGAGTGCACCTTCGATTACCTGACTTCCGATCAGCTTGCCAAGGACTTTGGCCAGGCTACCTTCTTTACCGCCACCGACGGCAACCATGGCCGCGGCGTGGCATGGGCTGCCAACAAGCTGGGCCAGAAGGCTGTCGTGCACATGCCCAAGGGTTCCACCAAGCCCCGCTTCGATAACATCGCCGCCGAGGGCGCCACGGTGACCATCGAAGAGGTCAACTACGACGAGTGCGTGCGCATGGCGGCCGCCGAGGCCGACGCCTGCGAGCGCGGCGTTATCGTTCAGGACACCGCCTGGGAGGGCTACGAGAAGATCCCGTCTTGGATCATGGAGGGCTACGGCACCATGGCTTCCGAGGCTGCCGAGCAGCTGCGCGAGATGGCCATCAACCGCCCGACGCACGTCTTTGTCCAGGCTGGCGTGGGCTCGCTGGCCGGCGCCGTGGTGGGCTACTTCACCAACCTGTATCCCGATAACCCGCCGACCTTTGTTGTGGTCGAGTGCGCGCCTGCCGCCTGCCTGTACAAGGGTGCTGCCGCCGGCGATGGCGATCCGCGTATCGTGGACGGCGACATGCCTTCCATCATGGCCGGCCTGTGCTGCGGCGAGCCCAACATCCTGGGCTGGGATATCCTGCGCAACCACACCACCGCCTTCGTGTCTTGCCCCGACTGGGTCACCGCTCGCGGCATGCGTACCCTGGGCGCTCCCGAGAAGGGCGACCCGCGCGTCATCTCCGGCGAGTCCGGCGCAGTGACCACCGGCCTGGTCGAGACCATCATGCTCGATCCCGAGTACGCCGAGCTCAAGGAGCTCATCGGCCTGGACAAGACGAGCTCCGTGCTCTGCTTCTCCACCGAGGGCGACACCGATCCGGATCAGTACCGTCGTATCGTCTGGGAGGGCGAGTATCCGACCTGCTAGCGAGCCCAACCTGTCCGGAGGCAGCCGGAGGACTTTACTCCCTGCTCGGACAGTCCTGCTCGCACGGAGAGCACATTAAGTGCTCTCCGGCTCGTGCGGAACTCGCGACGGAGCAAAGTCCTCCGTCCGCCTCCTGCGTCTACTTGCTTGTGGGGTGCTCGACCTCACGCTGCTTGGCACAAGTGATCTATCTGAAATATCTACCTGTAGGTAAACCCTTGTAGAAAGGTTGACTGTTATGACTAAGGAACTCGATTTCGAGGCAATTAAAAACGCTGCTGAGTCCCACCGTGCTGATATGACGCGTTTTCTTCGCGCAATGATTAGCCATCCCTCTGAGTCCTGCGAGGAGGGTGAGGTTGTTGCCTGCATCAAGGCCGAGATGGAGGGCCTTGGCTATGACGAGGTCAAGGTCGACGGCCTGGGCAACGTCATGGGCTTTATGGGCGAGGGCGACAAGATCATCGCCATCGACTCCCACATCGACACTGTCGGCATCGGCAACATCGAGAACTGGGACGCCGATCCCTATGAGGGCTACGAGACCGACGAGATCATCTACGGCCGCGGCGGCTCCGACCAGGAGGGCGGCATGGCTTCTGCTACCTACGCTGCCAAGATGATGAAGGACATGGGCCTCATCCCCGAGGGCTACAAGATCATGGTCGTCGGCACCGTCCAGGAAGAGGACTGCGACGGCATGTGCTGGCAGTACATCTACAACAAGGACGGCATTAAGCCCGAGTTCGTCATTTCCACCGAGCCCACCGACGGCGGCATCTACCGCGGTCACCGCGGCCGCATGGAGATCCGCGTCGACGTTCACGGCACCTCCTGCCACGGCTCCGCTCCCGACCGCGGCGACAACGCCATCTACAAGATGGCCGACATCATCGCCGACGTCCGCGCCCTCAACAACAACGGCTGCGACGAGTCGACCGACATCAAGGGTCTCGTCAAGATGCTCGACCCCAAGTACAATCCCGAGCACTTCGAGGATGCCCGCTTCCTGGGCCGCGGCACCTGCACCGTCAGCCAGATCTTCTACACCAGCCCCAGCCGTTGCGCCGTGGCCGACTCCTGCGCCATCTCCATCGACCGTCGCATGACCGCCGGCGAGACCTGGGAGTCCTGCCTGGACGAGATCCGCAACCTGCCGGCTGCCAAGAAGTACGGCGACGACGTGAAGGTCTCCATGTACATGTACGACCGTCCGTCCTGGACCGGCGAGGTCTACGAGACCGAGGCTTACTTCCCCACGTGGATCAACAAGGAGACCGCTCCGCACGTCAAGGCCCTCGTCGACGCCCACAAGGCCATGTTTGGTGACGAGCGCATCGGCTGCGAGCCCAGCATGGACAAGCGCACCGGTCGCCCGCTGTGCGACAAGTGGACCTTCTCCACGAACTGCGTCTCCATCCAGGGCCGCTACGGCATCCCCTGCGTGGGCTTTGGCCCGGGTGCCGAGTCTCAGGCTCACGCTCCCAACGAGGTCACCTACAAGGACGACCTGGTCACCGCTGCCGCCATGTATGTGGCTGCCCTGAACCTCTACGATCCGAGCCAGGCCGATGGCGACGCCACCGTGTTCCGTGCCGGTCTGACCAACAACAAGATCGATTAGTCCCATTCCTCGATTTTGTTGAGCCGGGGGACGCTCGTGTCCCCGGCACCCCCTGTTGACTTGGGGCCCGCGGTCGTTATCTCCCATGCTTCCTCAACGGTGGCGGGTCCTCGTCATGGTGCTCTGCATGTTCTAGCCACACGCGCATGCCGGAGCACATCTACTCATTGCGATCGTTTCATCTTTAGAAAGGACATTTCCATGGACGCTAAGTTTACCGAGCTCGTCGAGCAGCTGAACGGCCTCGATTTTAAGGGTATGTACGGTAGCGACTTCCTGCACACTTGGGACAAGACCACCGACGAGCTCAAGGCGCTCTACATCGTCGCCGACGCCCTGCGCGAGCTGCGCGAGAACAACGTCTCGTCCAAGATCTTCGACTCGGGCCTGGCAGTCTCCCTGTTCCGCGACAACTCCACCCGTACGCGCTTCTCTTTCTCTAAGGCCGCCAACCTGCTCGGCCTTGAGCTGCAGGACCTGGACGAGAAGAAGTCCCAGATCGCCCACGGCGAGACCGTCCGCGAGACCGCTACCATGATCTCCTTCATGGCCGACGTCATCGGCATCCGCGATGACATGTACATCGGCAAGGGCGATGCCTACATGGCCGAGGTCTCCGAGTCCGTGCAGCAGGCCTACGAGGACGGCGTTCTGGATCACCGTCCCACGCTTATTTCCCTGCAGTCCGACTCCGATCACCCCACGCAGTCCTCTGCCGACATGCTCTACCTCATCAACGAGTTTGGCGGCCTCGAGAACCTCAAGGGCAAGAAGGTTGCCGTCACCTGGGCCTATTCGCCCTCTTACGGCAAGCCGCTGTCCTGCCCGCAGTCGCTGATCAGCCTGCTGCCCCGCTTTGGCATGGACGTCACCCTGGCCCACCCCGAGGGCTACGACCTCATGCCCGAGGTCGTCGAGCGCGCCAAGGGCTATGCCGCCGAGTCCGGCACCACCTTTAAGCAGGTCAACACCATGGCCGAGGCCTTCGAGGGCGCCGACATCGTGATCCCCAAGAGCTGGGCTCCGTTTGCCGCCATGGAGAAGCGTACCAACCTGTACGCCGAGGGCGACGACGCCGGCATCGCTGCGCTCGAGAAGGAGCTGCTCGCCCAGAACGCCACCCATCAGGACTGGTGCTCTACGACCGAGCTCATGGAGAAGACTGCCAACGGCCAGGACACCATCTTTATGCACCCGCTGCCCGCCGACATCTCCGGTGTCTCCTGCGAGCACGGCGAGGTTAACGCCGACGTCTTCGACATGCACCGCGTGGGCATGTACAAGGAGGCCAGCTACAAGCCGTACGCCATCGCTGCCATGATGTTCCTGCAGAAGGTTGCCGATCCCGCCGCTACCCTCAAGGCCCTCGACGAGCGCAACACCGCTCGTTGGCTCCAGGCCTAAAGCCGGGTTGAGGTAAGCCATGTAAAGGGGGCGCTCTGCCAATCGGCGGGGTGCCCCTTTTTTGCATCGCGGGCGTGCGGGATAAGTGCTTTCGATGTGGATGCCCGCGGCGCGAGTTATGGGTACGATGGTTTCAGGGGAGGTATCACCATGAAACTTGGATGCGTCATTATGGCCTCGGGCGAGGGCAAGCGGTTTGGCTCTAACAAGATGCTTGCCGATATCTATGGCGAGCCGCTGATTGCCCGGACCATCGATTCGGTTCCCCGGGGCTTTGACGTTGTGGTCTCGACGCGTTGGCCCGAGGTCGCCCAGATTTGCGAGGACAAGCATTGCCCGTGCGTGTTGCACGATGGCGAGCTGCGCAGCGAAAGCGTCCGTGCGGGCCTTTCGTGGGGAGTCGAACGCAACTGGAAAGGTTGCCTCTTTTTGCCGGGCGACCAGCCGCTTGTGAGCGCGGATTCTTTTGATGCCATGGTTCACGCGTTTGACGAGCGTGGCCGCAAGCATCCGGTGCGTCTTGCGTGCAACGGTGAGCCTTCGAGCCCGGTGCTCTTTCCGGCGGAACTATTCGATGCGCTTATGTGTCTTGAGGGCAAGGACGGCGGCGGTTCGATCCTCAAGGGCCGTACCGATGTGGTGTTGGTCGAGGCGCGTGCCTACGAGCTGTGGGACGTCGATACCGCCAAGGGACAGCAACGCATAACGGAGCATATCGCTGCCTGCTCGTATTTTGATCGCGTGGCCAACAGTATTAATCAATAAGGAGCAACATGATCATCATCAAAAACGGCGCGCTCGTGACGCCACAGGGACTTCGCCGCGCCGATCTTGCCATGGAGGGCGATAAGATCGTGCGGATCGCCGCGGCGATTGAGCCGGCCGAGGGCGATACCGTCGAGGATGCCGCGGGCTGCTGGGTGTTTCCCGGCTTTATCGACGGCCACACACACATGCAGTGCTGGACTGGCATGGATTGGACGGCAGATAGCTTTGAGACCGGTACGCGTGCGGCTGCCTGCGGCGGCACGACGACCATCGTGGACTACGCGACGGCCGATCGCGGCGTGACCATGCCCGATGCCTTGGCCGAGTGGCATTGCCGCGCCGACGGAACCTGCACGGCTAACTACGCCTTTCATATGGCACTCGCCGAGTGGAACGAGCGCAACCGCGCCGATCTTTCGGCCATGCGCGAGGCGGGCGTATCGTCGTTCAAGACCTACTTTGCCTACGATCATCTGCGCCTGGACGATGCCGAGACGCTCGAGGTGCTCGAGGAGCTCAAGCGTATTGGCGGCATACTGTGCGTGCATTGCGAGAACGGTACGCTGGTGAATGAGCTGCAGAAGCGCGTGTACGAGCAGGGGATTCATGGGCCCGAGGGGCATGCGCTCAGCCGTCCGGACGTGTGCGAGGGTGAGGCCGTGAGCCGCCTGCTGTATCTGGCGCACTTGGCCGGGGACGCTCCGGTCAACGTGGTGCACCTTTCGACCAAGCTGGGGCTCGAGGCCATCCGTGCTGCCAAAGCGCGCGGGCAGAAGAATATCTATGTCGAGACCTGCCCCCAGTATCTGATGCTCGACGACACCTGCTATCTGGAGCAGGGCGAGGACGGCTTTGCGGGTGCCAAGTATGTGATGAGCCCGCCGCTGCGCCATGCGGGTGACCGTGCGGCACTGCGCGAGGCGCTTGTGGCCGGCGAGATCGATACCATCGCCACCGACCACTGCAGCTTTAATCTGCACGGGCAAAAGGACCGCGGGCGCGACGACTTCCGCGCGATTCCCAACGGCGGGCCCGGTGTGGAGCATCGTCCCGTCGCGATTGCCACGAGCTTTGAGGGCCAGCTGGGACCCGAGGATCTGTGCCACTTGATGAGCGAGAACCCGGCGCGCGTCTTTGGCATGTATCCGCGCAAGGGCTGTCTGGCCGAGGGCGCCGATGCCGACGTGTGCGTGTGGGATCCCAAGGCGCGCTGGACGATCAGCGCCGCGACGCAGCATCAGGCCGTGGACTACACGCCGCTCGAGGGCTTTGAAGCGCATGGTCGCGCCAAGGCCGTATACGTCAACGGCGTGCTGGCGGCGCGCAACGGCGAGCCCACCGGAGCCCAGCCCGGTCGCTACGTGCCCCGCTAGCAGGAAGGCCGCCAGGGTAGCTAATTTGGGACGGGGCTCTTTTAGCTACCCTTGCCTGCCTGATGATTTTTCTCTCAACATGGGGTGGCTAAAAGAGCCCCGTCCCAAATTAGCTACCCTTTGAGGCTGGTGGTGATGA
>DBFDDV010000008.1:0-5290 GCA_048302525.1 Collinsella sp.
GGCTATCCCAATGTCCGCCATGGCATTTTTGACCGTGTACGTGCTGTGCACCATCGGCCTTAACTCTTCTATGACGTTCTACGACGCCATGCTGCCCGACATTACCACCGACGAGCGCATGGACGCCGTGTCCAGCTCGGGCTATGCCTGGGGCTACATCGGTTCCACCGTGCCGTTCGTCATCTGCCTGGCGCTCATCATGGGCGGCCCCGCTCTTGGCGTCCCCACCATGCTGGCAACGCGTCTGTCGTTTATCATCACTGGTGCCTGGTGGCTCATCTTTACTCTGCCGCTCATTCGCACCTATAAGCAAAAGTACGGTCGCGAGCGCGGTCCCGAGGACACCATCGGCCACATCGTGGGCGGTGTGTTCTCCGAGGTCGGACACACCATGCGCGAGATCGCCCACAACAAGACCGTGCTGGTCTACATGATCGCGTTCTTCTTCTATATCGACGGTGTGCACACGGTCATTTCCATGGCAACCAGCTACGGATCGGCCTTGGGCATCGATTCGACCCAGTTGGTCCTGGCGCTGCTCGTCACGCAGTTCGTGGCCTTTCCGTCCGCCATCATCTACGGCAAGCTCGCCGGCCGCGTGGGCACGCTCAACATGATCTTGGTGGCAGTCGCCGCCTATATGGGCATTGTGCTGTTCGCCGCGTTCTTCCTAAAGACCGCCTTTGAGTTTTGGGTGCTTGCCATTATGGTCGGCCTGTTCCAGGGCGGCGTGCAGGCGCTCAGCCGTAGCTACTTTGGCCGCATTATCCCCAAGGAAAAGTCCAACGAGTACTACGGCTTCTTTGACATCTTTGGTCGTTATGCAAGCGTTATGGGCACCTTCCTGGTGTCGGTCGTCACCTCGCTGACCGGCAACCCGTCGCTGGGCGTCCTTTCCATTGGCGTGCTGCTGATCGTTGGCTTTATGCTGCTGGTCCGCCTGTCCCGCATGACTCGGGCGGCAGAGCATGCCGCATAGGAGCGAGCGGCTATTGTGCCTGTCCACGGTACTCTTTTGGGGTTATCCGCAATAAACATTGCGACTTGCGAGCAATGATTTGCCCAAGTGGGTATGATGGAATCAGCTAGGTCGCGGGGCGTCGCCTGTGTTTGGCGGCGCCCCGTTTTTGTGTTGCAGGGAGGGTAAGGCATGAACGCCACGGTCGTGATTCCAACGTATTGGGCGGGCGATGACGCTTGCGCAAACGCCCCTGGCACCTATGACCATTCGACGCGACTCAACGCCGACAATCCCGAACTCGACCGCTGCCTGGCCTCGCTTGAGCAGGTACGTGACATCCCGCGCATCATCCTTTTGGTGGTCTGTCCCGTTTCTGCCACAGCCGATGTGTCGCTGCGCGTGCACGAGATTGTCGACGCGCATCCCACGCTCAAGGTCACCGTTGTCACCAACACCCAGGCCTCGCGCATCGCAGACCGGGTTGCTCAGATCGCGCCCAAGGGTTCGGGCGAGTGCGTGAGCCTGCGAGGCTACGGTGCCATCCGCAATATGGGGCTAGCCTGCGCCGCTGTGCTGGGGCATGACGCGGTTATCTTTTTGGATGACGATGAGACTGTCATCGACGCCGACTTTATGAAGCGCGCGACCTATGCGTTGGGGCAGCAGACGCGTCAGGGCTTGCCGATCTTGGTCAAGAGCGGCTATTTCTACGATCGCGACGGCTCGCCGCTGGCTCCCACGGACAAGGCGGGCATCTGCCATCGTTGGTGGACCAAGCGCATCGAGTTCAACCGTTGGATGAAAAAGGCGCTCTCGGGCACCCGCATCTCGCGCTCCAACTACGTGTGCGGCGGCCTGATGGCCCTGCACGCCCGCGCCTTTACGCGTGTGGCCTTTGACCCGTTTATCACCCGCGGCGAGGACTTGGATTACCTCTTTAACATGCGCATGTTTGGCTACGACGTGTGGTTCGATAACGAGTGGACCGTGCGCCATCTGCCTCCGGAGTCCGAAAAGCGCTCACCGCGCTTTATGCAGGATGTATACCGTTGGTACTACGAACGGGCCAAGTTGACATTCGCCGCGCATCAAAAGGAGCTCATTCCCGTTACGGCGGCATCGCTCATGCCCTACCCGGGCCCGTGGATTTCGCGCGAGCTCGACGACCGCGTGCGCAAGACCGCTATGGTCCGCAGCGTGTTTACCCGCGAGCATGAGGGCTACCTGCGCATCTGGCGCCATGGTATCGACGAGGCAAAGGCCTATGCGCGCCAAAACGCTGCAAGCTACCTGCGTTTCCAGAGCTTTTGGCCCAAGATCATGGACGGGCTTTGGCGTGACGCACAACTGATCAGTATCCTGGAGGGGGCCGAATGATCGACCGCCGCGCCCAGCGCGATAGTTCAATATCAATCTTTCGCATCATTGCCGTTGCCTGCGCCATTTGCGTGCTGGTGTACTTTATTTTTGCCTTGGTGACCGGTATCGAGCCGATCGCCACGGTGATTGCCTGCGCGCTGCTGTGCATCTTTCTGTGCATCTTTATCTTTTTGACGCTCAATCCCGATTCGGTGCGCTCCCAGTACACCGAGGAGACGCTCTCGGTGGCCTCGGCCATGCTCGAGGACATTAAGGGCGGTCTGACGCAGGAGTCGGCGCGTTTGGTGTGCCGGCGCATTTTGCCCGAGACGCGCGCCATGACGGTGGCCATCACCGACGAGGACAACGTGCTTGCCTGCGCGGGCGAGTTTGAGGAAAAACTGCTGCCCGATACTCCCATCCACACGCTTGCCACACGCTACGTTATCGAACATGGCATCGTGCAGTCGTTCAACCGTATGGTGGATGTCGTGGGCTCGGACGGCTCGCACAACCAAGTCCCCGCCGGCATTATCGCCCCCATCAAGGTGGGCGATCGTACCGTCGGCACGCTCAAGTTCTACTACAAGACCCCGCGCGCCGTCGACCGTACCCAGTACGCGCTTGCCTCGGGCTTTGCCGAGATCTTGTCCACGCAGCTCGCCATCCACGAGCTCGAGGTGCAAAAGGAACTCACGGCGCGCGCCGAGGTGCGTGCGCTGCAGGCGCAGATTAACCCGCACTTCCTGTTCAACACGCTGAACACCATTGCATCGTTTACGCGCACCGACCCGCTGCGGGCCCGCGAACTGCTTCGTGAGTTCTCATCGTTCTATCGTGCCACGCTCGACAACTCGGGATCGCTTATTCCGGTCTCGCGCGAGGTCGCACAGACCAGGCGCTACCTTACCTTTGAGAAGGCCCGCTTTGGCGAGGACCGCGTGCTTGCGACGTTCGATGTGTCCGAGGACGTGGAAGATACGCTGGTGCCGGCGTTCGTGATCCAGCCGATTGTCGAGAACGCCGTACGTCATGGTATGGGCGATGACGACGCCCTGAGGATCGACGTGACCGTTCACCAAGACGGCGAGGATGCAATCTTGATTGCCGTGGCCGATAATGGCGTGGGCATGGATGAGGGTACCGCCGCCAGACTGTTTGACGAGCGTTCTGCCCGTCCCGACGCCAGCTCTCCCCAGGGTGGCGGCGCCGGTGTGGCCATGCACAATATTTCGGAGCGCATCCATCGCTTTTATGGGCCGCACTCCTATACGCGTGTCGAATCGGCGCCGGGCAAGGGCACCAAAGTGCTCCTTCATCTTGATTTGTCAGAGAGCATCTTCGACATTCAAGAGTAAAATAAAGGGCTACGGGCTCAACGTCATGCGACGGATGCCCGGCGTAGTTAGTTGACGAAAGGTTTTATCCCTATGCTGCGTGCGATGATTGTGGATGATGAGGCGCCGGCTCGCTCGGAGCTTCGCTTCCTGCTCGAGCAAACGGGCAAGATCGGCACGATCACGGAGGCGTCGAGCGTCCGCTCCGCCATCGAGATGCTTATGGAAAGTCGCGTGGATGTCGTGTTTCTCGATATCTCGATGCCCGGTGCCTCGGGCCTGCAACTTGCCGAGGCGCTGCATAAGCTCAAAAATCCGCCGGCGATCGTGTTTGTGACTGCGTATAGTGACCATGCGGTCGAGGCATTCGACGTGGATGCCGTCGATTATCTGATGAAGCCGGTCGAGGAAGCTCGCTTGGATCGCGCGATCGAGAAGGTCATGCAATGCACCAAGCCGGTTACGGACAGCAAGGTGACCATCGAGCGTATCCCGGTGGAAAAGGGCGGCCGCAAGGTGCTCATTCCCGTGGACGACATTCGCTTTATCATGGCCAAGGACGATTACTCCTGCATCTATACCGTCGATGATCGCTTTTTGTCGACGACCTCGCTGGCGCAGTTTGAGGCCAAACTCTGCGACTTTGGCTTCTTCCGTGTTCACCGCCGCTATATCGTCAACTTGGCGTGCGTCACGGATGTGGAGACGGTGCCCTCGGGCGCCATCCAGCTGGGCATTACGGGCGTCGACGAACGCGTGCCGGTTTCGCGCCGCCGCGTCGTGCCGCTCAAGAAGGCTCTGAGTCTCTAGCACACTGGCCCCGCAGCCCTGTAGACCCATCGTCTGCGGAGCCGTGGGGCCTTTTTGTATGTATCTGCCGAATCGTTTTTTGCGGAAGGGATCCCATGAACAGTGCAAGCGCCAAGCGTATCGACATCATCTCGGACACCCACGGCTATCTTTCGCCTGCGCTCCTGGATGAGCTTGAGGGCGCAGACCTGATTATCCACGCCGGCGACCTCACGTCAGAGATGGACTACGAGCACCTATGCACCATCGCCCCCGTGCGGGCCGTACTGGGCAACAACGATTACTACCGCGACTACGGCCCCGATGTAGACCGTCTTGCGCTCTTTACCTACGAAGGACTCAAGTTCGCCGTAGCCCACTACCGCGAAGACCTTCCGGTGGGATCCGTAGACGTAGCCATCAACGGCCACACCCACGTAACCAAAGAAGCCCAAGTGGGCCGCTGCTTAGTTCTCAACCCGGGCAGCGCCAGCTACCCCAGAGGCACCCGAGGCCCCACCATGGCCAGAATGCTCGTCAAGGACGGCAAGATTCTGAGCATCAAATTTATTGACCTAGAGTAGGTGCAACAAAAACGGGGGATGCAGATCGCATCTCCCGTTTTTCTTTGAGCCAAAGGCCGAAGTTCAACAACAATCTTAGACAACCTCGCCGAGGAGAACGGGGACCTCGAGCCGCGGAAGCGGCGAGGAACAAAGTCTTTGAAGCAAGTGACGGCAGGGAGGGTCTCCGGGGCCGGCTGGCGCGGGTTGAGTTTGTCGCGAGTTCCGCACGCAAAGGAAAGCACTTAATGTGCTTTCCGTCTTGCGCAGGACTGTAGAGC
>DBFDDV010000009.1:0-9605 GCA_048302525.1 Collinsella sp.
GAGGAGGCAGCGCGCGCTGCCGAGGCCGAGCGTGAGCGCATCGCCGCCGAGAAGGCACGCGAGGAGGAGCGCCGCCAGTTCGCCGCCGCCCAGGCTGCCGAGGAGGCCGCCCGTGCCGAGGCCGAGGCCAAGAAGAAGGCTGAGCAGGAGCGCCTTGCCCGCGAGAAGGAGGAGGCTGCCCGCGAGGCCCAGCGCCGCGCCGTCCCCGCTTCCGACTCCGGTTCGCGCTTCCGCTCGCTGCTCGACCAGATCGCCGCACAGGAGACCGTGCTCAAGGAGAAGAAGGACGCCGAGGAGAAGGCCAAGGCCGAGCGCGCCTCTGAGCGCGGCAACCGTCGTAGCGGCAACAACGACCGTCGCGGTGGCCGTCGTAACGATCGCAACGCCTCCGACAACAACTCCGATCGCAATGCCTCCGAGAGCCGTCCGCACAGCCATCGCACCAACGCCAGCAACAACGTCGCTGCCGGCATGGACTTCCCCAACCCCGATAAGCAGGGTAAGGGCAAGAAGCGCAAGGGCGGTCACGGCAACGATGAGGACCACTACAGCCGCATGGCTCGTGAGGCCGAGGAGTACAGCCGCGAGAAGGTGCTCGAGGAGGCCCGCGCCGCCGTCGAGGAGGCCTCTCGCGAGTCCACCGGTCGCCGCAAGAAGCGCAAGGAGAAGCGCGAGCGCGAGGCTGCTAAGGCTCAGGAGGAGCGCAAGATTGAGGAGGCGCTGGCCCAGGGCGTGAACCCCGAGGAGCTCGACGCCATCAAGGTCTCCCAGGGAGTTACCGTCCAGGAGCTCGCCGAGGCGCTCGACGTTCCGGCCAACGACATCATCAAGCGCCTGTTCCTGCTGGGCACGCCGCTTACGATGACGCAGTCCATGTCCGACGACCTCGTCGAGCTCGTTGCCGACGACCTGGGCCGTCAGATCAAGATCATCACCCCCGAGGAGGAGAACACCTTCTCGTTCTACGACGATCCCGCCGACCTTAAGCCCCGCGCCCCGGTCGTCACCGTCATGGGTCACGTCGACCACGGCAAGACGAGCCTGCTCGACGCCATCCGTCACACCGGCGTCGCTGCCGGCGAGGCGGGCGGCATTACCCAGGCCATCGGCGCTTCGCAGGTCATGATCAACGACCGCAAGATCACCTTCATCGATACCCCGGGCCACGCTACCTTTACGGCTATGCGTGCCCGCGGCGCCAAGGTGACCGATATCGTCATCCTGATCGTGGCTGCCGACGACGGCGTCATGCCTCAGACCATCGAGTCGATCAACCACGCCAAGGCCGCCGGCGTACCCATCGTCGTCGCCGTCAACAAGATCGATAAGCCGGGCGCCAACCCCGACCGCGTGCGCCAGGAGCTCACCGAGTACGGCATCATCCCCGAGGAGTGGGGCGGACAGAACATGTTCGTCAACATCTCGGCCAAGCAGAAGATCGGTATCGACGACCTGCTCGAGACCGTGCTGCTCCAGGCCGACGTTCTCGAACTCAAGGCCAACCCCGACACCTTTGCCTCCGGTAACGTCCTCGAGGCCAAGCTCGACAAGGGCCGCGGCTCGGTTGCCACGGTGCTCGTGACCCGCGGTACCCTGCACGTGGGCGATACGCTGGTCGCCGGTCTTACCTACGGCCGCGTCCGCGCCATGCTCGATCCCAAGGGCAACGCCGTCACCGAGGCCGGCCCCTCCGACGCCGTCGAGATCCTGGGCCTGCAGTCCGTGCCCAACGCCGGCGACGAGTTCCGTGTGTTCGAGGACGAGCGCGAGGCTCGCGCCCTGGCCGATGAGCGTTCGCTCAAGGCCCGTATCGAGGAGCAGAGCCGCGTGAAGCACGTCACGCTCGAGAACCTCTTCGAGACCATCGCCGACGCCGAGGTCAAGGAGCTCAACCTGATCATCAAGGCCGACGTCCAGGGTTCCATCGAGGCCCTTCAGGACTCGCTCGACAAGATGGATCAGTCCGAGGTCCGCATCAACACGATCCACTCCGCTGTCGGTGCCATCAACGAGACCGACGTCGTCCTGGCCGACGCCTCCAACGCCATCATCATCGGCTTTGGCGTGCGTCCCGACGGCAAGGCCCGCTCCGCCGCCGAGCGCGAGGGCGTCGAGATCCGTTGCTACGACGTTATCTACAAGTGCCTCGAGGAGCTCGATGCTGCCCGTATCGGCATGCTCAAGCCCACCGAGGTCGAGGTTTCCACGGGTACCGCGACCGTCCTGGACACCTTCAAGGTGCCCAAAGTCGGCATCGCCGCCGGTGTCCGCGTCGAAGAGGGTGAAATCGCCGCGACCGATTCCGTACGCCTGGTGCGCGACGGCATCGTGGTCTTCAACGGTAAAATCGCTTCGATGCGTCACTACAAGGACGAGGCCAAGAGTCTCAAGAGCGGCTCCGAGGGCGGTATTGGCCTGGAGAACTTCCAGGACATCAAGCCTGGCGACACCATTGAGGGCTACCGCATCGACCAGGTTGCCCGTACCGAGTAGGGGGTAGCGCTATGAAGCAAACGCAGGCAACCCGCCGTCTGGGCGAACAGCTTCGCGAGAAGCTCGGTTATATCCTGCTCTTTGAGGTTTCCGATCCGCGTCTCGACCTGGTCACCTTGACCGCGGTCGAGGTCGCGGTGGACCGTTCGTTCGCGCGCGTGTACGTGTCGTGCGACGCGAGCCGCTACGACGAGGTCATGGAGGCGCTCGCCAGCGCCAAGGGTCGCATCCGTAGCCTGTTGGCCCGCTCGCTCGATTGGCGCGTCACGCCCGAGCTCGATTTTCGCATCGATCGCTCGACCGATGAGGCCGAGCGCATCACGCGCGCGCTGGAAAACGTTCCCGCCACGCTTGCGATCGAAAAGGACGAGGACGGCTATCCCATAGCGGATGCCGCCCAGGAGGCAGCTTTAGATGAGTAATTCCGCCGACCTCGCATCGTGCGAGTCTGCAGATATTCAGCGACGCATCCTCGAGCTCATCGAGGATGCGTCCTCCATTGCGATTTCGGGACATACGTCTCCCGATGGCGACGCCCTGGGCTCCGTGCTGGGTCTGGGCTTATCGCTTATGAAGTTTTTCCCCAACAAGGACATTGCCCTGCTGCTGGCAGACGATGACCCGGTTCCGCGCATCTACCGCTTTATGGAGGGTGCCGACCGTCTGGTGCCGGCATCTGCGTATACCGACAATCCGGACCTGTTCATCTCGGTGGACGTGCCGGTCGTCGAGCGTCTGACCAACTCAGCCGAGGTGCTCCGCCGCTCGTCGCATGTGGTGTGCTTCGATCACCATCCGGCGCGCGAGGAATTTGCCGAGCTGAGCCTGAGGTGCGTCGGCGCCGCAGCCTGCGCCATGATCATCGACCGCTTTTTGGACAATTGCGGCATTGTCGCACGTGATGGCGTTGCGACCTGCCTGCTGTGTGGCTTGGTGACCGACACCGGTCGTTTCCAGTACCAGAACGCCGATGCTGCCGCGTTCCATGCTGCTTCGCGCCTGGTGGCGCATGGCGCCAATCCGGCTCGTGTCGCACTCGAGGTCTATCAGAGCATGCGCGTCGAGTTTTTGCACCTCAAGTCCATTGTCATGGGCCGTATCAAGACGGTCGCGCACGGGCGCGTGGCGTATAGCTATGCCTTCCAGAGCGACCTTGAGGCCTGCGGCGTCACCTCGGATGAATGTGACGGTTTGGTCGATGTGGTGCGTTCGGTGATGGGCGTCGAGGTCTGCCTGTTCTTAAAGGGCATCGACGGCGATACCAAGGTGCGCGGCAACCTGCGCTCCAAGGGTGACCTCGATGTGTCCGAGATCGCTGCCAACTTTGGCGGTGGCGGGCATCATGCCGCCGCCGGCTTTTCCAACAACGGAACGATTCGCGAGACGCTCGCCGTGGCACTTCCCATGCTGGCCGAGCTGGTGGGGGAGGATCCCGCTTCGGTGACCGTCGAGCTCTAACATTTTGGATGGTACATGGCTCGTCGTACGCCTTCTCAATTGAATATGCTGCTCGCCGTCGATAAGCCGGTGGGCTGCACGTCCCACGACGTGGTTTCGCAATGCCGACGCGCCCTCCATGAGCGGCGCGTCGGTCATGCCGGAACGCTCGACCCCATGGCATCGGGCGTCATGGTGGTGGGCGTGGGTCAGGCCACACGTCTGCTGGGCATGCTTACGCTTGATACCAAAAGCTACGTTGCCGATATCTCGTTTGGCGTCGAGACCAATACCGATGATGCGGAGGGCGAGGCGGTCCGCACGGTGGCTGTTGCCGACGAGCTCCGCGATCCTGCCTATGCGCGTGAGCGCTTGGTCGCCATGCTGGGTCCGCAGATGCAGGTGCCGCCGGCGTTTTCTGCTATCTCGGTCAATGGCGTTCGCGCCTACAAGTCTGCTCGCGAGGGCAATGCGGTGGACCTACCTCCGCGCCCCGTCGAGGTCTATGCCGCCGACCTGATCGCCGTGGGCGGCGAAGGTGATACGTGTGTGTGGACCGTGGCGTTCTCGGTGAGCAAGGGCACCTATATCCGTGCGCTCGCTCGCGACCTGGGCCGCGCTTGCGATAGCGCCGCGCATATTTCCGCGCTGCGCCGCACGGCCTCCGGTGTTGTTTCCATTGGCGCTTGTCATGCGGTCGAGGAGCTTTCTCCCGAGTCCGCGGCTGGCTTTGCCCTGGATCCCATTGCGGCCCTGGGCGCCACACGTGTTGACTTGCCGGGCAATCTTGCCGACGACCTTCTCTGCGGCCGACGCATTCCCGTTGAGCGTGCGCTTGCCGATTTCGATGCCTCGAAGGCGCCGTTTGCGCTGGTGCTCGATGGGGGACTCAAGGCGCTCGCCCGCATTGAGGGTGGCCGCTTTGTCATGGAGCACGTGTTTCCGCAGGCAATCGGCGGTGTTCGATGATGTTGTCCGCTCGCGAGCTCGCGCGTATCTTTTTCGCGGGCGAGTCGGACGAGGCTCGCATCGTTACTGCCGATGTGTTTGATAAGTGTGAGCACCTGGGTGCCGCATCGATTGCCATCGGCGTGTTCGATGGCGTGCACCGTGGACACCAGGAGCTCATTGCGGCGCTTGTCCGTGATGCCCGTGCCCATGGCTGCAAGGCGGTCGTAGTTACCTTCGATCCCGACCCGGACGTCGTGGTGAGCCCTTCGCCCGCTCAAAAATTGATGACGACGGCCGACCGTCTGCATGCCCTGGCTCAAACTGGGGTCGATGCGGTGGTGGCCGTTCCCTTTACGCCTGAGGTTGCGGCGCTTGACCATGTTGCTTTTCTCTCGCTGGTGTCGCGTCTGGTCGACATTCGATCGATTCGCGTTGGCAGCGACTTTAGGCTGGGTCGTGGCGGTGCTTCTGGTGTTGACGAGATGCGCGCCTGGGGTGCCGAGCGCGGCGTTGACGTATACGGGCACGACTTGCTTTGCGAGGGCGGTGAGGCCATTTGCGCCACCCGCATTCGTCATGAGCTGGGACAGGGCCATGTGGAGCTTGCTGCTGAGTTACTCGGCCGTCCGTATATGGTGCGTGGCGGTGTTATTCGCGGCCGTCACGAGGGCTCTGGCATGGGCTTTCCCACGGCAAACCTGCAGGTTCCCGACGGTATTCAGGTGCCTGCCGATGGCGTGTATGAGGGTCTGGTGCTGGTCGATGACACCGCGTGGCCCGCTGCCGTGAACGTCGGACTGCCGCCGACGTATGCCGACGATGTCGCTTCGGCGCATCTCGAGGCTAATTTAATTGGTTATACGGGCGACCTGTACGGCTCTTCTGTTTCGCTGGCGTTTACGCGTTGGCTGCGTCCGTCGCGCGTGTTCGATTCGCTGGATGAGTTGATCGCGACCGTCGAGGGTAATATCGAGGATATTCGTCACAACTTGGGCGATCAGGGGGTGAGCATCCGTGATTAGCGATGAGGAAAAAGACCAGGTACGCGCTGCGTCTGACCTGGTTGCCATCGTGCAGGAAACGGTCGAGCTCAAGCCTCGCGGCCATGAGTTTTGGGGATGCTGCCCCTTCCATGGCGAGAAGACGCCGTCCTTCCACATTATCCCCGCCACGCAGGTGTGGCATTGCTTTGGTTGCGGCGAGGGTGGCGACGTTTTCACGTATATCATGAAGCGCGAGAACCTGAGCTTTCCCGAGTCAATCCGTTATTTGGCCGATCGCGCGGGTATTGAGCTGCATGACACCGGAGATCGCCGCGAGCGCGGCACCAAGCGTGCCCGCATCTACGATTTGTGCGCCGAGACCGCCCAGTTCTACCACACCATGCTTATGCGCGGTAAGGACGGCCGTCCGCGCGAGTACTTTGCCAGCCGCGGCATGGGTGGCGACGTCTGCCGCCGCTACTGCCTGGGCTTTGCACCGGGCCGTAACGCGCTGGTGTCGCACCTGTCCCAGGCGGGTTTTACCCCGCAGGAGATGATCGATGCCAACGTTGCCGTGAGCCGCGGGCGCGGGCAGCTTGCCGACCGCTTTTACGACCGCGTGATGTTTCCCATCTTTGACGAGCAGGGTCACAATATTGCCTTTGGCGGTCGTATTATGGGCGACGGCCAGCCTAAGTATCTCAACACCGCCGAGACGAGCGTGTTTCATAAAAAACGAAACCTCTACGGTTTTAATTGGGCCAAGGAGTTTATCGTCGCGCAGGATACTGCCATCGTGGTGGAGGGCTATACCGACTGCATCGCCTGTTGGGAGGCGGGGATTAAAAACGTTGTCGCTACGCTGGGCACCGCGCTCACGGAGCATCACGTCAAGACGCTCACTCGTTTTGCCAAGCGCATCGTGTATATGTTTGACGGCGATGCCGCCGGTCAAAAGGCTGCTCGCCGTGCGATTCAGTTTATCGAGCAGGATTCTATGGACCTGCGCTGCGTGGTGCTGCCCGACGGTAACGATCCCATGGAGTTCATCACGGCGCATGGTGGTGAGGCACTGCAGGCGCGCATCGACGCTGCCGAGCCGCTCATGGACTTCGTGTACCGTTCGCTGCAGGAGTCGAGCGATATCACCACGCCGGGCGGTCGCGCCAAGGCGCTGGAGGACGCTCTCACGCTCATCTATCCGCTGCGCGATAGCTATATGATCGATACGTACTTTATCCAGATTGCCGATCTGCTGGGTTTGGATCTGGAGACGGTGCGCGCGAGCTCGGGTCGTGTGTTTCGCGATGTCGCCAAGCGCGAGGATGCGGAGCGACGTCGTGAGCAGAGCTACGAGCGTCAACGCGCGCAAGCTGAGCGCGCGGGCATCGCGGGCGGTCGGACGTCTGGTTCGCAGGGGACGTCTCGCGGTGCCTGGGCCGCGGGTGCGACGCCGCCGGTGTCCGCACCGGTCGAGGAGGACCCGTACGACTACGTTCCGCTTGATGCCTATGGGGCCGCGCCCGTGGAGGTCGTCGACGATCTTCCGCCGATCGATGTGCCTGATGGTATGGGCGCTGCGCCCGCCGGTGCCCCGACAGACGCCTCGGCCCCTATGGTTCTTACCGATCTAGAGCGCAAGTCCTTGGCAGGGGAGCGCGAGCTGCTGACGATGCTCACGAGCTACCCCGACCTGTTCCGCACGTATGCCGACCGCATCTGCTCGATCGAGTGGGTGGATCCGCGCCACGAGTCCATCGCGTGGGCCGTGCTCGCGACGCCGCCGGGCACCGACCCCACGGCGTGCATGGATGCGGCGCGCGCGGTGTGTCCCGAGGCAGCGTCGCTTGTCAGCGCCGGGCGCATTTCGTCGACGAGCAAGCACCCCACCGAGACGAACATCGTGTTTATGCTTGATACCCTTGAGCTCTACACCATCAAGCGCCGCATGCGCGCCGCACAGGCCAAGCTTCGCCAGGACCGGTCGCTCGACGATGAGGCACGCCGTGCGCTGACGATGCAGGCGATGCAAGATTCTCAGCGCCAGCGCGAGCTCCAAAAGTCGATCGGCGGCGTGGCGGACCCGTTCCGTTTGATCGGCCTGGAGGCCGCGGGCACCGAACAAGCCTAGATGTTGTGGTCAACCAGCGTATTCTCGCCTATATCCAGTCTTCTTTTTGGGTATAGACGTCAATGTGTGTGCTAAAGTATTGAGTCCTGTGGACTATGAAGGGAGAATCTGTGCCAAAAAAGACTGAGAGCACGGGTACTGGGCTGGAATCCTACGTTGCAAAGCTCATGGGCAACGGCTCAAACAGGACTTCGGTAACCGAGGACGAGATTCAGGTCGCCCTGAAGGATATCGATGTTTCTGACGAGCAGCTCACCGCGGTGTATTCCGCGCTGCGCAACAGCGGCATCCAGATTATCTCCGCGAGCGGTAACGACGACGCCCCCATGGGTGTCGACGATGACGATACCGATACCGATACCGATACCGATACCGACGATTTCGATGACGACGAGCACGATTCCGGCTCGCTCGACGATCACGAGCTCAAGATGGCCCGTCAGGCCGACGCTGAGATGGGTTCTTCCAAGAACAAGAAGAAGCGCACCGTGCGCACGTCCCGTTCACGCTCCCGCGTGCGTGGCATCGATGCCTCCACGGTGATGCTGACCGGCGACCCGGTCCGTATGTACCTCAAGGAGATCGGCAAGGTCGACCTGTTGACCGCCTCCGAAGAGGTCGATCTGGCTATGAAGATCGAGGCCGGTCTCGAGGCTACCGAGAAGCTCGAGGCTGCCGATGCTGGTGAGCTCGAACTCACGCGTGCCGAGATGCGTCGTCTTACGCGCATTGAGAACGTGGGCCTCGAAGCCAAGCAGGCGCTCATCAGCGCAAACCTTCGTCTGGTCGTCTCCATCGCCAAGCGCTATGTCGGTCGCGGCATGCTGTTCCTGGACCTGATTCAGGAGGGCAACCTCGGTCTGATCCGCGCCGTCGAGAAGTTCGACTACCAGAAGGGCTTTAAGTTCTCCACGTACGCCACGTGGTGGATCCGTCAGGCCATTACGCGCGCTATCGCCGACCAGGCCCGTACCATCCGTATTCCCGTGCACATGGTCGAGACTATCAACAAACTCGTCCGCGTGCAGCGTCAGCTCCTTCAGGACCTGGGCCGCGACCCGACCCCCGAAGAGATCGGTGCCGAGATGGACATGAGCGCCGACCGCGTCCGCGAGATCCAGAAGATCTCGCAGGAGCCCGTGTCGCTCGAGACCCCCATCGGCGAGGAAGAGGATTCCCAGCTGGGCGACTTCATCGAGGACTCCCAGGCTATCGTTCCGCCCGATGCGGCCAGCTTCTCTATGCTGCAGGAGCAGCTCACCCAGGTGCTCGATTCGCTTGCCGATCGTGAGCGCAAGGTTATCGAACTGCGCTTTGGCCTTGTCGACGGACATCCCCGCACGCTCGAGGAAGTCGGTCGTGAGTTTGGCGTCACGCGCGAGCGCATCCGCCAGATCGAGTCCAAGACCCTGGCCAAGCTCCGCCATCCCAGCCGTAGCAGCAAGCTGAAGGACTATATCGAGAGCTAGTCAAGCAAGAGGCGCCCTCAAGCACATTCGCTTGGGGGCGCTTTCATGTAGTCGTTGGGGACGTTCTTGAATGACTAGTCGTTTAAGAACGTCCCCAATGATTAGGTCGGAAAATTTCTTAAAAAAGTTCTTGCCCTAAGC
>DBFDDV010000010.1:0-14237 GCA_048302525.1 Collinsella sp.
GGGCGTTTGACGGCTTTCAACCTCTTCGAATCGCTTAAAGTAAGCAATTTGCTCTCGATTTTGCTGCTACTAAATTGGTGGCAGTACTCATATTTGCCATTTTTGTCCAGTGGGTACCGCGAGGGGGTCTGTTCGACTGGCCCAACGGCCCGGTGATGAGCGCCGGTATGATCAGCCCGCTCGATCCGGATCTGGTACACATTACTGACGACCTCAACGAGGCCGTCGACATCGCCCTGAGCGGGCTGATGTAGAGTAGCTAAAATGGGACGGGGCTAAAAAGACTGGTCTGAAACGTTTGATACCAGTCTTTTAGCCCCGTCCCAAATGAACTGCTTCTAAGTTGCGGTGGAATAGGGATTGATTGGCGGCTGATAAGCCAAAAACAGTCCCTATTCCACCGCAAGAGGTAAAGGTGCCCCTAGTGGATGGGTTGGTAGCGGGGGCAGTAGCTGATGGCGATGGCGTCGACGCCTACATGGGTGGCGATGGTGCAGCCGATGGGGCCGGTGCCGGCGTCTACGTAGTCCTGGCCCGCGAGCGCCTCGTTGACAAGTTCCTGCTCCTCGGCGGCGCCGGTCGTGAGCACGCGCACGCTTGAGCCCGGGTGCTCGTCCAAAAACGCGAGGCAATCTGCCATGGTGTTGGCAACGATGCGCTTGGCGCCGCGGCCCTTTTTGATTGCCTTGATCTCGCCCGATTTCCACTCCGGCGAAACGGCCAGGCGAATGTTGAGCATCTGCGTGAGCTGGCCGGCGAGCTTGGGCGCGCGGCCGTTCTTGACCAGGTTCTCGAGCGTGCGCGGAATCAGTAGCAGATGGGCGTCGGGCAGCGTCGCGCGGATCCGCGCCTCGGTCTCGTCTAGGCTGCGGCCGTCCTCGCGCATGGCGAGCGCGTACTCCACCAGCAGGCCCTCGGCGCCCGAGCCGGTGCGCGAGTCGATGCAGCGCACGTCGAGCTCGTGGGTCTCGGCGACCAGGCATGCGTTGGAATAGCAGGCGGACCATTCGCTGCACAGCGAGATAAAGATCGCGCTATCGTGGCCGTCAGCACGCACGCGGTCAAAGAGTGCCTTGAACTCGCCGGCGCTCGGCTGCGAGGTGTGCGGCAGTTGCTCGGAGCCGGCCATGCGCGCGACGTATTCCTCGGCGGTAATCTGCACCTGGTCGAGCAGGTCCTCGCCCTCGATAATCACATGCAGCGGAATCAGGTAAATGCCGAGCTCTTGAGCGCGGGCGGGGGAGATGTCCGACGTGGAGTCGGTTATGATGGCAAAAGACATAATTGCACCTTTCGTTGGGGCGCTTGCGCGCCGCCTTCTTAGAGCAAAGTGCGACAAGTATAGTGGAGTTGCTCTACATTGCTAGGTTCAATTGTTGAATAGTCAACAGTTTGAAGTGACGGTGTGGAAATCATCAACTGGGGAAGAGGGATGCCGATGGCGGCATTACAGCTATGCGAGCGGCCGGTTGTGCTGTTCGATTTTGACGGCACGGTGGCCGATACGGGCCGGGCGGTGATGACCTCGACGCGCAAGACGTTGGCCGCGCGCGGGTTTTCGGAGGCGCAGATGGGTGACCTGCGCCGCATGATCGGGCCGCCCCTGTGGAAGAGCTTTCACGACTTTTATGGCTTCTCCCGCGAGGAGTCGCTTGTGGTGGCTGACGAGTACCGTGCCTTTTTTGATGAGCTGGGACCTGAAGAGTATCCCGTGTTCGACGGAATCCCCGAGCTGCTCGATGGCCTTGCCGCGCAGGGGCATCGCATGGCGGTCGCGACGTCTCGCATGGAAGCAAAGTGCATTGACATGGTGCATGAGCTGGGGCTTTCTCAGTTTGAGGCGGTGGTCGGCATGAATCCGTCGCAGGGGCGCGAGACCAAGGCCGATTCGGTTCGCGATGCCCTGGCGGCGCTCGGCGCGACGGCGGGCGATGCCGTGATGATCGGCGATCGCTTTAACGACGTGGAAGGCGCGCACGCGATGAGCGTGCCGTGCATCGGCATTTATTCGGGTGCGGCGGCGCCGGGGGAGCACGAGGCAGCGGGCGCCGATGCGGTGGTGCACTCGGTGGCCGAGCTTGCTAAACTTTTCGCTATCTAATAGACGTAATGTGAGGGGCGGGCGTATCCGTCGCTCATTGGTAAGGAGGTCGTCCATGAATCAGGTGGAGCAGAGCGTTACCGAGTATGTCGACGAGGTCTGGGAAGATGTCGTTGCCGATATCGAACAGCTGGTGAGCTATCCGTCCGTGGCCGTTGCTGCCAATGCGGAGCTCGGTGCGCCGTTTGGCCGCCCGGTCCGTGATGCGCTCGATTGCGCGCTCGGCATTGCGCAAAAGCTCGGCTATCAGACGAGCGACGACGAGGGCTATGTGGGAATCGCCGATATCCCGGGCCGCGGCGACAAACAGCTCGCGACTATCTGCCATGTTGACGTGGTACCCGCTGGCCCCGGCTGGAACACCGACCCGTTTGCGATGGAGCGTCGCGAGGGCTGGCTGCTCGGCCGCGGCGTGATCGACGACAAGGGTCCGGCCGTGCTGTCGCTCTACGCCGGCGCCTACCTGCTCAAGCACGGCATCGTTCCGCGCTACACCTTCCGCGCGCTGCTGGGCTGCGATGAGGAAGTGGGCATGTCCGACGTTCACCATTATCTGGAGAACTACGCGAATCCTGACTTTCTGTTTACGCCCGATGCCGAGTTCCCGGTCTGCAATGCCGAGAAGGGCCAGTTTGGGGCGACGTTCGTGAGCCCCAAGATCGACGGCGGGCGCATCGTGTCGTGGAGCGGCTCCGAGGCGAGCAATGCCATTCCGTCGCAGTCCATCTGCGAGCTTGCAATTGCCGCCGATGAGCTGCCGGCGCCCGTTGAGAACGTCGACCGCCTGGAGATCACGGCGCTTGATAACGGGCATGCGCAGATTTTCGCCCACGGTATTGGCGGCCACGCTTCGATGCCTGAGGGCACCATCAACGCCGTCGGCCTGATCGTGTCGTATCTGCGCGAGGCCGAGGACGCGTTTGGTGCACGCGATGAGCGCCTGCTGACGCCTGCTGAGCACGAGTTCGTCAAGTTCCTGGCCTTTGTGCATGCGGATGCCTATGGCCGCGGCCTGGGTATCGATGCGACGAGTCCGGCGTTTGGCCCGCTTACCTGCAACGCTGGCGTCATTCGCGTGGCGGATGGCCATATTGAGCAGGTCATCGACGTGCGCTTCCCCGACAGCACGAGTGCCGATACCATCCGCGAGCAGCTCGACCCGCTCGTGGGCCGTTTTGGCGTGACGTGCCAGCTGGGTCGCGCTAAGGTGCCGTTCTCGGTGTCTGCCGACGATCCGGCCGTGAAGGCGCTTATTGATACCTATAACGAGTTTACGGGCAAGTATGCTGAACCCTTTGCCATGGGCGGCGGCACGTACGCGCGCAACTTTGCCCGCGCCGTCTCGTTTGGCCCCGAGGAGACCGGCCTGGAGCTGCCCTCGTGGGGCGGCCAGATGCACGGCCCCAACGAGTGCGCCAACGAGGAACAGCTCAAGCAGGCGCTCAAGATCTACATTGTTGCGATCCTCCGTTTGAATGAATTAGAGCTTTAAGGTTTCGCGGTTTCCCAATCTAAGTTGCGGTGGAATAGTTCCTAGAATGGGCCATTTGATGGCCAAGCAGGAACTATTTCACCGCAACTTTGTTTTTATTGGTGTAAAAGGCGGGTCATGCTTGGTGGCGGGTTTGTTATTCGTTTGTAAAGGCCGTGCTGCGCTTGCGGTAAGGGTCTATCAAATGACCGTAAGAAATCGCAGTTGGCGCTGGTGCTGCCCGATCGGGGTCGTATCTTTCCAAACAGCAAAGCGGGCAGGGTGCCCGCGAGTCGCATGTATGAAAGGAAGATCATGCTCGATCAGGCTTATTCTCGTCGTCAGTTCCTCGGCCTCGCTGGTGGTCTTGCCAGCTTCGTGGGCCTCGGCCTCGTTGGCTGCGGTGGCGCGGGTGCTTCCAACGCCGCCGACAAGGGCAGCGCCACTGCCGCTGCCGAGTCTGTCTCCGGCGAGGTGACCTACGACGGCGCCTCCTCGTTCCAGGCTCTCGTCGAGGCCGCTGCAGAGAAGTTCATGGACGCCAACCCGGACGTCTCCGTCTCCGGTTCGGGTAACGGTTCGGGCAAGGGTCTGACCGCTGTCGCCGCCGGCACCGTTACCATCGGTAACTCCGACGTCTTCGCCGAGACCAAGCTCGAGGCCGACCAGGTCAAGAACCTCGTCGACCACGAGGTCGCCGTTGTGGGCATGGGCCCTGTCGTCTCCAAGAACGTGACGGTCGACGACCTGTCCCTCGAGCAGCTCAAGGGTATTTTCTCCGGCCAGATCACCAACTGGAAGGAGGTCGGCGGCGACGACGTCAAGATCGTCGTTCTCAACCGCAAGGCTGGCTCCGGCACCCGTGCCACCTTCGAGGCCGCCGTTTTTGGCGACGAGGCCGTCGACTTTAAGGGCGACGCCGAGCTCGACAAGTCCGGCGACGTCCAGACTCAGATGGGCAGCACTGACAACGCCATCTCCTACCTCGATTTCTCGCACTTCGATGACTCCAAGTTCAACGCCATTAAGGTCGAGGGCGTGGAGCCCAAGAGCGCAAACGTCACCGACGACTCCTTTAAGATCTGGGCTACCGAGCACATGTACTGCGCAAAGGACGCCGACGACGCCACCAAGGCCTTCCTGGAGTTCATGCTTTCCGACGACGTCCAGGGCAAGCTCGTCGAGGAGCAGGGCTTTATCCCCGTCTCTGCCATGAAGGTCGTCAAGGACGCCAGCGGCAAGGTCTCTGCTAAATAAGTAATCGCCCCGGAAAGGTTTGCAATGGCAAAACAGCTGCCAAAGCGCGACCTTGAGAACGTGGGCCTGGGCGTCACGGGCGCGTGCGTTGCGCTCGTGACGCTTGTCGTTGCCGCGCTCATCTTTATGGTCGCCCAAAAGGGCCTCTCGGCTTTTCTCAAGGACGGCGTCTCGGTCGTCGAGTTCTTCACTGGCACCAAGTGGGACCTGGCAAACACGGCTAAAAACGGCCTGCCCTATACCGGCGCCCTGCCCCTGATCGTCACCTCCTTTGCGGTCATGGTGCTCTCCACGCTCATCGCATTGCCCATCGCCATCGGCTCTGCCATCTTTGCGGTCGAGATTAGCCCTAAGTTTGGCTCCAAGGTCTTTCAGCCGCTTATTGAGCTTTTGACCGGCATTCCCTCGGTCGTCTTTGGCCTGATCGGTTTTCACGTGGTTGTCGGCCTTATGAAGAGCGTTTTCCACGTGAGCACGGGCCTGGGCATCTTGCCCGGCGCCATCGTGCTGGCTGTCATGATCCTGCCGACGATGACCACCCTTTCGGTCGATGGCCTGCGCGCCGTGCCCGACGGCTACCGTCAGGGCTCGCTCGCGCTGGGCTACACCCGCTGGCAGACCATCTGGCACGTGGTGCTCAAGTCCGCCATGCCGTCGCTCATGACTGCGGTCATCCTTGGCATGACGCGCGCCTTTGGCGAGACACTCGCCGTGCGCATGGTCATCGGCGGCATCGAGGCCATGCCGACGTCGCTGCTGTCGCCGGCCTCGACCATCACCACCACGCTCACCACGTCTATGGCAGTCTATGCCGAGGGCTCGGCCCAGGACGATGTTCTGTGGGCGCTTGGTCTGCTGTTGATGGGCATGAGCCTCATCTTCATCCTGATCATCCATCTCATTGGCCGCAAGGGGGCGAAGGCTCGTGGCTAGCACGCACATCCACATCGACGAGGCGAGACTCGGGCGTGTCCAAAAACAGGACCGCATCGCCACGGGCGTGCTGACGGCGATCGCCGCCATCGTCATGCTCATCGTCGTTTCCATGGTGGCCTATATCCTGTTCGAGGGTATCTCGACGCTGTTCCAGCCGGGCTTCCTCACGCAGCCCGCGCGCGCCAACGGAACTCAGGGCGGCGTACTCTACCAGCTGTTCGACTCGTTCTATCTGCTGCTGATCACTCTGATCATCTCGGTGCCCATCAGCCTGGGCGGCGCGGTCTTTTTGGTTGAGTACGCGCCGGACGGCCCCATCCGCGACATCGCTTCCACCGCCATCGAGACGCTGTCCTCGCTGCCTTCCATTGTCGTCGGCATGTTCGGATTCCTGGTATTCTCGGTGCAGCTGGGCTGGAAGTACTCCATCATCTCCGGCGCCGTCGCGCTCACCATGTTCAACATCCCCATCCTGGTGCGCGTGATTCAGCAGGCGCTCGAGGACGTGCCGCAGGCCCAGCGCGATGCGTGCCTGGCCATGGGCCTCACTCGCTGGGAGGCCACACTGCACATCCTGATCCCCGAGGCCATGCCCGCCATCGTGACCGGCATCGTGCTTTCGGCCGGCCGCGTCTTTGGCGAGGCCGCGGCACTGCTCTTTACCTCGGGCATGAGCTCGCCGGTGCGGCTGAACTTCTTGAGCTTTAACCTGTCGAGCCCCACTTGCGCCTGGAACGTGTTCCGCCCCGGCGAGTCGCTCGCCGTGCACATCTACAAGATCTATGGCGAGGGCAGCCCCGAGGCCCAGCAGATCGTTTGGGGCACCGCGGCGCTGCTGATGATCTGCGTGCTGCTGTTTAACGTAGTCGCCCGTATCGTGGGCAAGCAACTGGCAAGGAAGATGACGGCCGAATGAGCGAGATAAATGCAACGCCCGCAACCGAGGCGGCCACGTCCGAGGCCCAGGACTTTCTGTGGAGTGTGGGGGAGAGCGAGAAGCGCGTTCGCGTGAGCGGCAGGGCCGTGAGCGACGAGGTCGTGCTCTCCACCAAGGACGTCAACGTGTACTATGGCGACCACCATGCCCTGCACAATACGTCGCTCGACTTTCACAAGGGCGAGATCACGGCGCTCATCGGGCCTTCGGGCTGCGGTAAGTCGACCTTCTTGCGTAGCCTCAACCTTATGAATCGCGAGATTCGCGGCTGCCGCGTGGAGGGCGAGATCAACTACCGCGGGCGCAACGTGAACACCAAGACCGAGAACACCTACGAGCTGCGCCGCTCCATTGGCATGGTGTTCCAGCAGCCCAACCCGTTTCGCAAGTCCATTCGCGACAACATTACATTTACGCCTAGGCGTCACGGCATCACCGACCGCGACGAGCTTGATCGTATGGTCGAGGAGAGTCTGCGCGGCGCGGCACTGTGGGACGAGGTCAAGGACAAGCTCGACAAGAGCGCCTACGCGCTTTCGGGCGGCCAGCAGCAGCGTCTGTGCATCGCGCGCACGCTGGCGCTCAATCCCGACGTGATCCTGTTTGACGAGCCCTGCTCGGCGCTCGACCCCATCTCGACGCTGGCGATCGAGGACCTGATGTCATCGATCGTTGCCGACCGTGCCATCGTTATCGTGACGCACAACATGGAGCAGGCGTCGCGCGTGTCCAACCGCACGGCGTTCTTCTACATGGGCGATATGGTCGAGTACGACGAGACCGACGAGATTTTCCAACGGCCCAAGGACAAGCGGCTGAACGATTACCTCACCGGCATGTTCTCCTAGTCCGGGACATGCTTGAGGCCCGCGGCGGCCACGGTCGCCACGGGACTGATTGGAGAGGCGGGTCATCTCTTTCGGGAGATGGCCCGCCTTTTTGTGTCGCGTGCAGCCCGCCTTTTCGCTGCTATCATGGACAACGTTGAATTTCTACGAAGGAGCAGGGCATATGGCGATTCTTTTGGGATGCGATTCCGTCAGCCTAGAGTTTCCCACCAAGCATATTTTCGATAGCGTAACGCTCGGCGTGGGCGAGGGCGACCGCATTGGCATCGTCGGCAAAAACGGCGACGGCAAGTCGACGCTGCTGAGCGTGCTTGCCGGCACGCTGGAGCCCGACGATGGCCGCGTGACGCATCGTCGCGGCACCACGATCGGTCTGCTCGGCCAAAAGGACCAGCTTGTCGACACCGATACCGTGCATCATGCCGTCGTGGGCGACACGCCCGAGTATGAGTGGGCGTCGAGTCCGCGTACGCGCCAGATTCTGGCCGGCCTTATTAGCGATGTGCCTTGGGAGGGCACGGTGGGCGAGCTTTCGGGTGGTCAGCGCCGTCGCGTGGACCTCGCGCGCCTGCTGATCGGCGACTACGACGTGCTCATGCTCGACGAGCCCACCAACCACCTGGACATGCGCACCATCAATTGGCTCGCGCGTCACTTAAAGGCCCGCTGGCAGCGCGGCCAGGGTGCCATGCTCGTAGTCACGCACGACCGCTGGTTCTTGGACGAGGTCTGCACCAGCATGTGGGAGGTCCACGACGGCCAGGTCGATCCCTTCGAGGGCGGCTACTCGGCATACATCCTGCAGCGCGTGGAGCGCGACCGCATGGCCGCCGTCACCGAGGAGCGCCGCCGCAACATGGCGCGCAAGGAGCTCGCGTGGCTGAGCCGCGGCGCCCAGGCGCGCTCCACCAAGCCCAAGTTTCGTGTGGATGCCGCTCGCGAGCTCATCGCCGACGTGCCGCCCGTGCGTGACGAGCTGGAGCTCAAGCGCCTCGCCGTGAGCCGCCTGGGCAAGCAGGTCATCGACGTGATCGACGTGGATGCCGGCTATGCGGATACCGACGGTGCGCCCAAGCAGGTGCTCTCCGACGTGACCTGGCTCATCGGTGCGGGCGACCGATATGGCCTGCTGGGTGAGAACGGTGCCGGCAAGTCGACCTTGCTCGATGTGATTCAGGGCAAGATTGAGCCCACGCGCGGCCGTGTGAAGATTGGCCAGACAGTGCGCTTTGGCGTGCTGTCGCAGCAGCTCGAGGAGCTCGAACCCTACATGGGCGACACGATCCGCGAGGTGCTGAGCAACTATAAGAAGTACTACGTCATCGACGGCAAGGAGACCTCGCCCGAGAAGCTTTGCGAGCGCCTGGGCTTTACGACGCAGCAGCTCTGGAGCCGCATCGGCGATCTTTCGGGCGGCCAGCGCCGTCGCCTGTCGCTGTTGCTGACGATTCTGGACGAGCCCAACGTGCTCATCCTGGACGAGCCGGGCAACGACCTGGATACCGACATGCTCGCGATTGTCGAGGACCTGCTGGACGGCTGGCCCGGCACGCTGATCCTGGTGACGCACGACCGCTTTTTGATGGAGCGCGTGACCGACCAGCAGTGGGCGCTGCTCGACGGCCACCTGACGCATATGCCCGGTGGCGTGGACCAGTACCTGCGCCTGTGCAACGCTACCGCCGAGGGCGAGCCCGTGGGCGCGCCGAGCGCCAAGACCGGCACGTTCGACACCGGTGCCGCGGCAGCTGCGGCCGAAAAGCCCAAGTCGAGCGGTCAGCCCAACGGCCTGTCCAACGCCGAGCGCCAGAAGCTCCGCCGCGAGGTGAGTTCGCTCGAGCGCAAGATGGAGACGCAGCGCACCCGCGTTGAGGAGGCCGAGGCAGCAATGGCCCAAGTCGATCCCACCAACTACACGGCGCTCGGCGAGCAGCAGGCAAAGATCGACGAGGCTCACGCCGCCATGGACGAGCTGGAGATGGCGTGGCTCGAGGCGAGCGAAAAGCTCGAGGGCGAGGAGTAGACGAGGATGATCAAGGCCGCATTTTTCGATATCGACGGCACGCTGCTGAGCTTTAAGACGCACCGGATTCCGGCGTCGGCGCAGCAGGTGCTCGATAGCTTTCACGAGCAGGGGATTGCGTGCGTGATCGCCACGGGTCGCCCGACCTACCAGATACCGGACTGGCTGTTCGACCTGGGTTGGGATGCGTACATTACGCTCTCGGGTCAGCACTGCTTTGATGCCGAGGGGGTTTACCGCAGCTGTCCGATCGATCCGGACGACGTCGCGGTGATTGTGGACCAGGTGGCGCAGGGGCGCTACGACTCGCTGTGCATGCAGGGCGAGAACTCGTTTGTGAACCGCCTGTCCGAGCGCGTGGTGACGGCTGGCAGCAACGCGGGAATCGTCTACCACGAGGAGCCGTTTGAGCACGCCTTTGACGCACCGGTCTACCAGTTCTGCGCCTTTGTGGACCCGGCCGACGAACATATCGTGACCGACGCCGTGTCGCATTCGCTCACCACGCGCTGGTGCGACCTGTTCTGCGACATTATTCCCGCTAACGGCGGCAAGGACCTGGGCGTGGCGGCGACGCTCGAGCGGCTTGGTATCGACGCGAGCGAGGCGATTGCCTTTGGCGACGGCGAGAACGACCTGTCGATGTTCTCGGCCGTGGGCACAAGTGTGGCCATGGGCAACGCGCAGGACACGGTGAAAGCTGCAGCGACCTATGTGACGACTGCCGTGGACGACGACGGCATCTACAACGCTGCGAAGCACTTTGGACTCGTGTAGCTGCGGGCCGGCACCTGGCACCTGGGGACATTCCTTGCGGGGCGTCCCCATTTTGTTTTCGTCCCGCACGTTTTGTGAAACGCGGCTAACTTTTAGGCAAAGTAGTAAGACATGGGCAACTTTTGCGGTAAAGTTAGCCGTGGAAAGTATCCAAAGGCTAACTAGCAATCATTGCGAAAGGCGGCCCATGGCCCTACGTGAATCCGGAGAAGACTATCTCGAATCGATCTACGTTCTGTCGCAACGTCAGGGCATCGTGCGCTCGATTGATGTTGCAGAGTACCTTGGCGTAACTAAGGCAAGCGTTTCAAAAGCTATGGCGACGTTGGAGAACAACGGCTACGTCGAAATGGGCAAGCGAGATGTTCATCTGACGGAGCGTGGTCTGGAGGTCGCTCGTCAAATGTGGGAGCGTCACTGCTTTTTCGTGGGGCTGCTGGAGGATGCGGGTGTTTCGGCTGAGGTCGCGTCGCAAGAGGGCTGCCACATGGAGCACTGCCTAAGCGAGGAAAGCTTCGAGAAGCTGAGGGCGATGCTGGGACGGGACGGTGCTTCGGCGCCAATAATGACCGACTAGCACTCCCGCAGCGGCGCGCCTCCCGCGCCGGAACGGCGCGGGACAGCGACCGAGATGAGTGGTCCCACCAACTAAGTCCAACTCAGACAAGGAACCCCACCAGCAAGCGATGCCCAAGAACCGCCAGCAACGTTACCGCAGGCCGGGGCCGGGCTTGGTTTTGAAAACATTCCGCAGACCAGAAGTGCCCCCGTTCGTAGCTCCGAAGGAGCAGAACGGGGGCACTTCATTGGTCGAGGACGTTTTCAAAACCAAGCCCGGCCCCGGCCGGACAGCCCACGAACGCTACAAGTTCTTGACACCCATCGCGCGCATGGCGTTCAGGATGGCGATGATCGCCACGCCTACGTCGCCGAACACGGCAAGCCACATGTTGGCGATGCCCAGCGCTGCCAGCACAAGGATCAGCAGCTTAACGCCCAGCGCAAAGATGATGTTCTGCCAGACGATCGTCATGGTCTTGCGTGCCACGCGGATCGCGCGGGAAATGTTGGACGGCTTGTCGTCCATGAGCACGACATCGGCGGCCTCGATCGCAGCGTCAGAACCCATAGCGCCCATGGCAATGCCCACATCGGCGCGCGTAAGCACGGGCGCATCGTTGATGCCGTCGCCCACAAAGGCGAGCTTGCCCTTGCCACTCTCGGTTGCAAGCAGCGCCTCGACGCGCTCGACCTTATCGCCCGGCAGCAGCTGCGCGTGGAACTCGTCGAGACTGAGTTGCTTGACCACAGACGCCGCAACCTCCTCGCGGTCGCCCGTGAGCATGACGGTGCGCTTGACACCGGCGGCGTGCAGGTCGCGAATCGTTTGCTCAGCATCGGCCTTGACGGTGTCTGCAATCACGATGTGGCCGGCGTACACGCCGTCAACGAGCACATGCAGAATCGTTCCGACGACCTCGCAATCGGGCGCTTCGACTCCGGCCGCGGCGAGCATCTTTGCGTTGCCAACGACGACGTGCTTGCCGTCGATGGTTGCCGTCACGCCATGGCCCGCGTCGTTGGTGGAGTCGCTTACGCGCTTGGGGTCGACCTCGCCCTGGTAGGCGACACGTACGGACTGCGCGATGGGGTGATCGGAGAACGACTCAGCAAGGGCTGCGACTTCAAGCAGCGATTGCTCGGTATAGCCTGCCTCGGGGTGTACCGCGACCACCGAGAACGTGCCGTTGGTGAGGGTGCCCGTCTTGTCAAAGACGACGGTGTCCACGTCGGCGAGCGTCTCGAGGTAGTTAGAACCCTTGATGAGAACGCCCAGCTTGGACGCGCCGCCGATGCCGCCAAAGAAACTGAGCGGCACGCTGATCACCAACGCGCACGGGCAGCTGACGACCAAGAAGGTCAGGCCGCGCAGAATCCAGTCGGACCAGGCACCGGTGACCAGGCCACCGCCGAGCGCGAGCACCGCGGCAGCGCCGGTGACGGCGGGCGTGTAGATGCGGGCAAAGCGCGTGATGAAGTTCTCGGTGCGTGCCTTCTTTTCGCTGGCATTCTCCACGAGCTCCAGGACGCGTGCGACGGTGGACTCGCCAAAGGGCTTGGTGGTGCGCACGTGGATGAGCCCCGTCATGTTGATGCAGCCGCTGATGATATCGTCTCCGGTTTTGGCCGGGCGGGGGACCGACTCACCGGTAAGGGCGGCGGTGTCGAGCTGGGTTTCGCCCTCGACGATGACGCCGTCGATGGGCACGCGCTCGCCGGGCTTGACCACGATCACGGTGCCGACCGCGATGTCATCGGGGAAGACCTGTTCGAGTGAGCCGTCGGGTTGCTCGACGTTGGCGTAGTCGGGTGCTATGTCCATCATGGCGCTGATCGATTTACGGCTCTTGCCCACGGCGTATGCCTGGAACAGCTCGCCGACCTGGTAGAACAGCATGACGGCGGCGCCTTCGGCCATGTGCGGGTCGGTATCGGGGAAGAGCACCATGGCAAACGCGCCGATGGTCGCGACGGCCATAAGGAAACTCTCGTCGAAGGCCTTGCCGCGGCGGATGTTATTGAATGCCTTTTGCAGCACGTCGTAGCCGGCAATCAAAAACGGTATGAGGAACAGCATAAAGCTGGCGTAGATGTCGCCCGGGGTACCGAATGCGGCGGTGAGGGTGCCGAACTCATCGAGGGCGTACACCACGGCAAAAATGCCCAGCGCTACCACGATGCGGTTGCGCTTATGCTCAAGGGACTCTTTCTTCTTACGCTTCTTCTTTTTCTTTTTGGGATCGGCGGTGGTCATGACTCGTATCCTCCCATTTGAATGAATGAACACTCGCTCATATAATTTCGCGAGCAAAGGCCGCGGCAAGCGCGGCCTTGCAGGTTGGCGTAAACCCGGGCTAGAGAATGATCTCGCAGTCCGGCTCGGCGTCGGCCGTAAACTCTACAACGCGGTTGAGTACCTCGTCGAACTCGGCGTCATCGGCTTCGAGCGTCAATTTTTGGGTCATGAAGTTGACGGACACGGATTTGACGCCCTCGAGCTTGGCCAGCTCGTCCTGAAGCTCGCGCGCACAGTTGGCGCAGTCGATTTCGTCGAGCTTGAACTGCTTTTTCATGGGGGTTCCTTTCTCTGTATTTGCGGCTTGGGTGCAGGCCGCGCTGGTACCGTGGTTGGTCGCTATTCGCAGATGTGGCTCATGCCTTGGTTGAGCATGGTGTAGACGTGGTCGTCGGCGAGCGAGTAGAGGATATTGCGCCCGTCGCGCCGGAATTTAACCAGGTGCGACTGCTTGAGTGTGCGCAGCTGGTGCGACACCGCGGACTGCGAGGTTTCGGTCGCTTCGGCGATGTCTGCCACGCAGAGCTCGCGGCCCATGAGGGCATAGAGGATCTTGATGCGCGTGGTGTCGCTGAAGACCTTGAACAGGTCGGCGAGGTCGTAGAGAAGCTCCTCGTCGGGAAGGTCCTCGGGCGAGCAGGTGGTCGGGATCGCGGGTTCGGTGGCCTCGATGTCGAGTTTCGTTTCATCAACGCGGATGCTCATTGCAATATCCTTTCATATGAACATGCGCTCATATAATTTTCTTTCGATTATATGAGTGCATGTTCATATGTCAATGACGTTCAGGTAATTCGTTGTACAAAATGATGGGGAATAGGTGACGAGATCCCGGACTGAGCGTTTTTTGATAGTCGATGCCAAGGTGGGTACCCTCGTGCCGTGCAAAAAATGGAGTATTCTGCAACTATAGGTTGATTTCCGATCTCAGCCGAACACATTGAGCAAATAGGCCATTCCCGCAGTTAGCTGAACGCCCCCGCGGCCCCTCCTGGGGTCCGGGGGCGCCGTTTTCCCAGTTGATGGAACG
>DBFDDV010000011.1:0-16269 GCA_048302525.1 Collinsella sp.
CCACTTCGTGTGCGACAGGCTGTAGGCCTTCTGGGCCATACGCCACCACCGCCCTCTCGACTCGGATTCCTTGCGGCCTGAACAATCGCAAGTGTCCGGCGAGGGGGCGGCTTTGTAAAACCGTTTGGCCCCACCCGCATAGCGGGTGGTTTCTGATGCGGCGCGCTGCGCGCCCCGCACAGGCTAAAGCCTCTAACAAAAACACGCCGCTTAAAAGCGGCGCATTCTTTCACATCCACATTTGAGTGTATCAGCGAACCCAAAAGGTTGTGCAACGAATGGGCAAATACGAGGTGCGACCGGACCCATCCACGCGATAAGCGGATGAAAAGCAGGTTTGTTGCACAACAAATGTATGAACGCGCACCCAATTATGAGCGCCCCATGCGGCAGGCCGACGGGACATGCCGCGGAGCTGACACCGCCTAGATCGCGCGGCGGGCCTCGATAGCGCGGCCAAGCGTAAGCTCGTCGGCATACTCCAAGTCGCCGCCCACGGGAAGGCCGCTCGCAAGACGCGATACCTCAACGCCCAATGGCTTGATGGTGCGAGCAAGGTAGCTCGCCGTGGTCTCGCCCTCAATGTTGGGGTTGGTGGCGATAATGACCTCGTGGATGTCCTCGTGGCCCAGACGCGCCAGCAGCTCGCGGATATGCAGCTGCTCGGGGCCGATCTTGTCCATGGGGCTGATCACGCCGCCCAGCACATGGTACAGGCCATGGTAGCTGCCCGTGCGCTCGATTGCCTGAACGTCGCGCGGCTCGCCCACCACGCAAATGCGAGTGGTATCGCGCATCGGGTCCTGGCAGATGGAACACTCGTCGGCCGTGGCGTAGTTAAAGCAACGGCTGCAAAAGTGGACCTCTTGCTTGACCTCCAGGATGGCCTCGGCCAGGCGGCGGGCCTCCTCGGCATCGGCCTCGAGCAGGTAATAGGCGATGCGCTGAGCCGACTTGGGACCAATGCCCGGCAGACGACCCAGCTCATCGAGCAGTTTTTGCAGACTGTGATTCGCACTCATATATATGTGCGTCTTAGAACGGCATGCCCGGGATGTTGAGGCCGCCGGTGATGGCGCCCATCTGCTTGTTGGCGAGCTCGTTGACGCCGCGGACGGCCTCGTTAACGGCAGCCATGATCATGTCCTGCAGCATATCGACGTCCTCGGGATCGAGGGCATCGGGGTCGATGGTGAGGTTGACGAGCTCCATCTCGCCGTTGACGGTCACCTTGACCATGCCGCCGCCGGCGGAGGCGTCGACGGTCTGGGACTTGAGGTTCTCCTGCGCGGCGGCAAGCTGCTCCTGCATCTTGCGGGCCTGCTTCATCATCTGCTGCATGTTCATACCGGCCATGATGGCTCCTTTACGTGCGGCCGCACGCCAAGCTGCAAGGGCAGCCGGAGCGCGGCGGGGCTTTCAAACTCAAAAATCGTACCACGGCACGAGGCCAGCGAGCGGGGCGGACACGCTCCCTCAGTCGATATACATGTCCTGAGTGCAGACCGCACCCAATGATTATGCAAAGTTGCATAATTCGCATCTGCATAAGATTGAAAGCTAAATCTTGTAGAGCCGGAATCCGACATTTAATGCGTACCACTAAATGGCTAAATGCCGAGCCACCACTCGAGGTGGCGCTCATGACGGTGGGGTATAATTTGATTGCCATAGATAGCAATTTGGAGGTACCCCATGAATGCCCCCGACGCGCTCCAAAACATCCGCTCAAAACACCCCGCTGCATATTTTGTTCTCTATCTCTTTGTCGGCTGGGCATTGTTGGTTGCCATCACCCATGCTATATCCTTTGGAGCAGAACTGCTAATAGCCAGCTCGGGCCAGCCCGTCGTCAAATGGGAAGCGACCGATGAGTGCACCGACGGAACCCAAACCGTTTACTACAACAGCCCATCCCTCTACCAAGAGTTCAAGGTCAAGATCAAGAACTCCAAGATTGTCGATGCCGAACTAGGCGTTTTCTCGACAATCGGAGCAACCGTCAGCGCCGAGCAAGTCGAGTACACGGACAGCCATGCAACGTATCGTATCGACCTCAGCATCCTAGGCCGACCGTCACGTACCTGTCTACTCGAATGCGATATACGCGGCACCACATTACACATGTCCGAAATACAGATGCGCCCGGACAAAGAGATTTCTTCTTGAGCAGTATACCCGCCCGTACAGGCTACTCCACCGGTTTGAAGATGGTGGCCTGGCCAAAGACGTTGCGGATGAGGGCCTTGGCCTCGTCCTCGGCCTGCGGGATGCTCGGGGCTGCGCCCTGGTGGCCGAAGGGGCTGCCCGCGCCGGGGTTGGACTCCCAGGGAGCGGCGGGGGCGTCCTCCTCTTTGGGGGCAGTTGCAGCGGGCTTGGGCGCGGATGCCGCACCCGGCACGTCGAACGGGGGCAGATCGTCCCCGCCGGCATCGGCGGCAAAACCGCCGACCATGGCGTCGTCGTAGGGCACCTGCTCGGATTCCCACGGCGCAGCCTGTGCAGACGGCTGAGCCTCGGGAGCGGACGCGCGCTCGGGCGCGCGGGGCGCGGGCTCGGTCGGGAGCTTGCCCGTGGCAGGAGCGCCGGCAGGGTTGTCGGAGCGCAACCAGGGGGCCTTAGCCAGATCGGATGACTTGGGCGCAGGCGCGGCAGCGGACTTGGGCGCGGGGATCGGAGCAGCCGGTTTGGGCGCAGCGGGTTCAGGCGCCGACGGGGTCGGTGCCGCTACCGGCGCCGCTTTTGGCTGCGTCGCGCTGGCGCTCGAGGATGCAGGGGGCACCGAGGACACGGGTTGCGGGTCCGCAGATACCGCAGCCCGTGCAGATGGAGAATGCTCCTCATGTTGAGGAGCCGGCGTGCCACCCCCATCCAGGACATAGTCGACGGTGCGACGACCGAAAACCGCGCAGACCGTCGGCAGGACCACCGACTGCGTATCGGCGCGACCGAGCATCTTAATGGCAAAAGTCGAACCCGCGGGGAACGAGACCGTAAGCTTGGAGCCGTCGTCGGCCGTGGCGCGGGCGTTGAGCAAAAGCCCTGCGTAGGAAGCCTGACGCGCCTTGACACGCTCGACGACCTCGGCCCATTTGCGCTGCAGCTCTCCGGCATCCTCGACCGCGGGCGTCTCGGCAGCACCGGCGGCGGCAACCTGGGCGGCATTGTTGGGCTGGGGCTTAGGTGCCGGAGCGGTGGCAGGCGCGGGGGCCGCAACGGGCTGAGGCGCAGGCGCTGCAGGCTTGGAGGCTGACACGGACGCAGAACGGGGCGCAGGCTGGGCAGTCGGAACAGCAGCGCCGCGGTCCCAAGGCATGCCACCCTGGCGCGCGGACGTAGCAGCAGGGGCAGCGGATGCCGCCGGAGCAGCAGCACGAGCGCCCGAAATGAGCGTCGGCTGCTGGGCAGCAGCGGGTACGGATGCTGCAGGCGCGGCGGCCTGAGCAGCAGCCACGCTCGCCGGCACGGCGCCGTTGGCAACCATGGCCTCCAGACGCGCCACGCGCTCGGCCAATGCCTCAATCGTTAAATCAGCCTCGGGACGCGCCAGACGCGTGCAGGCAATCTCGAGCACCAGGCGCACGTCGCTCGCGCCCCTCATCTCCAGTGCGGCATCGTCGAGCACCGTCAGCACGCGGGCCAGGCGGTCGGCAGGATGCTCGCCAAAGGCAGCGGCCTCGGCAGCAAGCGCCTCGGCCTGCTCCGAGCCGCCCTCAAACAGCTCGGCACGGGCACCGGCAACGCAGGCAACGTACACGTCACGCACATGCGCCACCAGGTCGCGCGTCAGCTCCAGCAGGTCATTGCCCTCCTCGACCTGCGCACGGATCAGTCCATAGAGCTCGGCAACATCGCGATCGGCAATGGCGCGGGAAAACTTGCCCAGAATCTGGTCCGAAACCTCGCCCAAAAGCGAGCGGGCATCGTCCGCATGCACGGCGCCGTTGCCAAAAACGCTCAGCTGCTCCAGCGTGGACAACGCGTCGCGCATGCCGCCCTTGGCATGGCGCGCCACGATGGCCAGCGCCTCGTCGTCGTAATCGAAGCCCTCCTGCTCGCACACGTAAGACAGGCGATGCTCGATATCCTCGTTGCCGATGCGGTGGAAATCGAAGCGCTGGCAGCGCGAGAGGATGGTCTCCAGAATCTTTTGCGGGTCGGTGGTGCACAGCACAAAGATCACGTGTGCCGGCGGCTCCTCGAGCGTCTTGAGCAGCGCGTTAAACGCCGCCGTTGTGAGCATGTGGACCTCGTCGATGATATAAATCTTGTACTTGCCGCGCACCGGGGCAAAGTTGACGGAGTTGATGATTTCCTCGCGCACATTGTCCACGCCCGTGCGGGAGGCGGCATCGAGCTCGTAAACGTCTGGGTGGTTGCCCTCGGCGATGAGCTCGCATTCCTCACAGGTGCCGTCGGGCATGCAGCCGCTCGCACCCTCGGCGCGCGCCGCCTCGGCATTGCGGCAGAGCAGCGCCTTGGCAAGAATACGCGCCATGGTGGTCTTGCCCGTGCCGCGCGGTCCGCAGAACAGGTAGGCGTGGGACAGGCGCCCCTCGGTGATGGCGTGCTCGAGCGTCGAGACGATATGCTGCTGGCCCACCACGGAGTCGAAGGTGAGCGGGCGATACTTTCGGTACAACGATTCCATGGGTGCTCCCCCGGGTATACTGAGTCTTGTTGCCGCGGCGGCCATGCGGTCGCACGGCATACTGCATTCCATAATACCCGTACGGCGAGCCCGCCGCGATAGGAGTCCAAAGAGCATGGCAGACGCAGAGAGCAACCTCGTCCCCTCCGAAGCAGCCGACCAGGTCGAGGTCGCGCTCGAGGAGCAGGCCGCAGCCGACGACGGCATCCTGTACCTCAACGAGTACCAGTACGAAAACGACCTGGTCACCGACTTCGCCCGTCTGGTCGCCTCGCCCAGGCGTCGCGGCTCGCTGTATGTCGCCGCGGCAATTGCCGCGCTCATCGGCATCGGCATGCTGGTGGCCGGCGGCAACTGGATCAAGTTTGGCGTCGTCCTGATCGTATTCGGCGCCTTTTTGGCCTGGTGGAGCAAAAACCTGCACCACACCCTCGCCCGCGACTTTATCGACGCCGTCGAGGCCGACGAGTCCATGGGTGGCCGCTATCGCCGCGTCGCCGCCAACGAGGACGGCCTGATGGTTTGGGGCAAGAGCGGTAAGTCACAGTTCTTCCCGTTTGACAAGCTCGACCACGTACTCGACGGCGAGCGCATCTTTGTGGCCATGTTCGCCGACCAGGGCGTGACGATCCCCAAGGACACCTTCGTCCGTGGCGATGCCGAGCAGTTCGGCCCCTTCCTCAAGGCCCGCATCAACAAAAAACTCCGCATCGAGACCAAGCGCAAGAAGATGAAGGCAGAAAAGGCCGCTGCCGAAGCCAAACAGGGCGACAAGGCCGACAAGCCCCAGGAGACCAAGGGCAAGCAGCGCAAGCAGAAGAAGAACAAGAAGAAGCGCTAGGCCGGACGCAAGGTCCAGACCCCAGACGGAGCTTAAATTGAATGTCGCCCACCCGAGCGTGCTACACTAGCAGCATCTATGCCACCGCGAACGGCTCGGTCCCGCGCCCGCCGCTCGCAAACGAACTTTAAACGCACGAGGGTTGGCCATGCCGCTTTTCTCGCAACATACCGCCCGGTTCTCGCCGGACGTTCCTTTGGAGGGCACCAGCTCTCGCGAGCTGCTCAAGCGGTACCAGCCGCTCGAGACACTTGCGACCGGCGGTTTTGGCTCCATCGAGATCTGCCGCGACACGCACCTGCGCCGCCGCGTCGCCATTAAACGCATCCCCCTTATCAACGGTGCCGGCATGCCCGCCAGCGACATCATGGATGTCCTGCGCGAGGCGCACACTGCCGCCATGCTTCAACATCCCAACATCGTGCAGGTCATCGACTTTACGCACGACACAGCCTATGCCTACCTGGTTATGGAATATGTCGATGGCATGTCGCTGGCCGAGTTTTTGCACCGCGCGGACGGCCACTCACTTACCTTTGACGAGGCCGCGGCCATTGCCGATGCCCTGGGCCAGGCGCTCACCTTCGCCCACAGTAATGGCGTACTCCACCTGGACATTAAGCCCGCCAACGTGCTCATCGACCACTCGGGCAATGTAAAGCTCACCGACTTTGGCATGGCGCGACTGTCGTCTGCCGGTGGCTTTGGCGGCTCACGCGGCGGCACCATCGGCTACATGCCGCCCGAGCAGCTCGATATCGAGACCGGCACGGTCGACGAGCGCGCCGATGTCTTTGCCCTCGCCTGTGTGATCTACGAGGGCCTGTGCGGCAGCGCTCCCTTTATGGCGGCCACACCCGCCGACTCGCTCGGCCGCATCATCGGCGGCGCCACCTATCCCAGCGAGCTGATACCACACTTTCCCCCGGGAGCCGAGGCCGCGCTCATGAGCGCGCTCTCCCCCATGCCGCAGGACCGCCCCAACAGCATCGAGGCATTTTGCGACCAGCTCCTTGCCGGTCTGGGCAGCGTGCGCGAAGGCCGTCGCAGCCTGGAGCAAATGGTTGGCGAACTTTCGGATGACGAACAGGAGCTCGACGATATCGAGCCGTCGCACTACGAGGACGACGCCATCGAGGTCGACCCCGCACTCGGCTGGGCGGGCACGCGCTGGAGCCATGCGCGCGACTACACCATGCGCACTATCTCGGCGCTAACGTGCGGCACCTTTAGCTTTTTGCTGATGCAAACGGCCGGGGTCGCGGCGCTTCCCGGCCTGGTCATTGCGGCCATCGCGATCGGAGCGGCGGCTGGCCTGGCCCCCCAGATTGGCTCGGCCATCTCGGCTGTGGGCTTTTTGGTGCTCATGGCCAACGCCACCATGCAGGCGCAGGGCATCCTGTCGATGTTGCCCGTCGCGGTGATCTTTGCCGCCGCCATGTCCGGTTGGTGGATCGCCTGGGGTCGCACCGAGACTGCCGCGAGCGCCACGCTCACCTGTGCACTCGCGCTTGGCTGTCTGACCGGCAATACCTTCCTGGCAGCTGGGGTCGCCGCCGGCGTCGCGTCATTTTGGCTCGGCCCGGCAAGCGCCGCCGCGGCAACGGGCATGGGCGCGCTTTTTGCCCGTCTGGCCACGGTCGCGCTTTCAGCCGGAGGCGTGCTGGGGCTCGGTAACGTTGCCGCAGCGCTGGGAGACCCGCTCCTTTGGGCTGCCTTTGTGCTGGTAGCGGCAACTGCCGCGGCGTCATCTGCGCTGCTCAATGCCCATGCCAAGCGTGCCGATCAGGGCTCAAACCTTGCCGCAATCGCCGCCATCGCTGTCACCGGCATCGGCTGCGCAGCGGCGTCCTGTCTTGCACACCATATGGAAATTGCCAGCCTTGCAGCCGCGGTCGTCGCCAAGGCGGCGGTTGCGGGAACCCTATCCTCTATAATCGTTGGGATATGCCTATATTTGCTCGGATACCAAAGAACTTATACGGAGAGTGATCTTTCGTGAACTTCCTGAACATCTTCGAGGACCACGTGGCCGGCATCTTCGGTGCCACCCGTGCCCCGTTCTCCTTTAAGAAGCTTGCCAAGCAGGCCGCTCGCGACATGGAGGATCAGACTCTGGTGATCAACGGCGTCAACACGGCGCCGGCACTCTATACCATCCTGATCGCCGCCGACGACGATCCCATGCTCGCCCCGTTCTACCCCGAGCTTTCGCGCGAGGTCCGCGAGTTTGTGAAGGCGCAGGCCGAAAAGCGCCGCTATGTCTTTGTCGGCGAGCCCCTCGTGCGCTTTATGATCGATCCGCAGCTGCGCGCCGGCAAGTTCTCGGTCTTTGCCGAGAACGTCGATGCCCCCACGCTCGGCCGCCTGTACGAAGAAGAGCGCGCCTATCAGAACGGCCTGGGCCAGAACAACTCCGCGGCAAGCCGTGCCGCCAGCGCCCCGCGCGCCGGCCAGCAGCAGTTTGCTGCCCCGCAGCAGCAGCGCCCCGCCGCCATGCCCCAGCAACAGCCGACGCCTCGCGCCGCCGCTCCCGACCCGCTTGCCGTGGCAGACCCCTTCGCGCCTAGCGTCCCCGACCCCGCCGCCGCACCCATCCCGGTGCCGCAGACCGTCTCGCGCGACGCGCTTGCCGGCATGGGCGGAGCCGCCGCGACCGGTGCCGCCGTGGGCCTAGGCGCCGCAGCCGGCATCGCCTCCAACATGGCGAGTACTCGCGCCCCGCAGCGCCCGCTCGCCCAGCTCGTCGACGTCGTGAGCGGCGAGAGCCATAGCATCACCTCCGCACAGGTGACCATCGGTCGCGAGCGCTCAGTTTCCGACATTGCCCTGCGCGACCCCAACGTGTCGCGCCGCCACGCCCAGCTCACCTTTACGGGCTCGGATTGGTCGATCGAGGACCTCAATTCCACCAACGGCACGCTCGTCAACAACCGCCGCATTACGCGCTGCCCGCTGCGCAACGGCGATCTGCTGACGTTTGGCCTGAGCACCTTTGAATTTAGGGGATAGTCGCTTATGAACATCGATATCGTCCTTTTTGCAGGCCGCATCGTCCTGGTCGCCCTGCTCTATATCTTCCTGTTCGCCGTCATGAAGACCGGCGTGGGACTTGTGCGCGGACAGCGCCGCGACTCGGCCATTTGGACGATCGATGTGGACAAGGGTCCGCGCGGTATCCGCGGCATCCACGTAGACATGCTCGGCCCCGTCATCGTCGGTCGCTCGCCATCTTCGGACATCTGCATCAACGAACCGTTCGTCTCGGCCTCGCATGCGCGCTTTTCGCTGCAGGGCCCGGCGCTCATCATCGAAGACCTCAACTCGCTTAACGGCACGCTCGTCAACGGCCGCCAGCTGGTGGAGCCCGCGACGCTGCGCGAAGGCGACGAAGTCCAGATTGGCGACGTGGTCATGAAGGTGAACCGTCGATGATCGACGAGGAGAACAAGTCCGCAACTATGGCCGAGGCACCGGCCGCCGCCACAGCTGCGCCGGCCCACGCCGCTCCAGCGGGCTCCGCACCCGTGGAACCCGAGGACACCGTGTTCTCCCTGCCTCTTTCGCATGTAACGCATGATATTTCGGATCTCGCCGATAACGAGGACGAAGAGGATGCCGCAGCGGCGCCCATCGGCGCACATGCTGCGGAACAGCCCACAGCACCCGAAGCAACCCCGGCGCCGGCTCACTTTGCAGAGCCCGTCGCCGCGGCAATCAACGAGAGCGCTGCGGTGTTTGCGGCACCCGAGCCCGCCGCGCCGGCGTTTCCCATAGCCCCGGCATCCAAGGTTGCGCCCGCGTCTACGCCGGCGCCCGAGGCGGGGACATCCCCCGAGGACGGCCCTGCACCCAAGACCCCGCAGCCTGCGCCCGCAAGCGAGTCCGATGCCGTGGCCGAACCCGCCGCCCAGTCGCAAAACACGCCCGCGCCGTCGCACTTTGCGACGCCCGATCCTATAGACGTCAGCTCGCAAGATGACGAGTCGACCGCCCGCGTTTCCGAGGAGCCCGACTCCCCGGACACCGGCGATTCCGAATCAAACGCCGTGACCGACACCGTCTCTCCCGGTGACACCGCCGAAATCGACGTTGCCGCCGTTGAGGCCAAGCTCAAAGACCCCGGCTCGACCATGAGCTTTGAACCCCTGACCGAGGAGCGCATCGAGACCGACTCGACCTATGATGCCGGCACCACCACGCAACTCATGTGGGGCGCCCGCTCCGACGTTGGCTGCGTGCGCCCGCACAATGAGGATTCCTACCTGGTGCAGTCGCCGCTCTTTTGCGTATGCGACGGCATGGGTGGTCACGCTGCCGGCGAGGTAGCCTCTTCCATCGCCGTCGAGACTATTGCCAAGACGGCCCCACAGTCCGCCGACGCAGCACGCCTGGCCGCAGCCGTCGAGGCAGCCAACGCCGCCGTAATCGAGGCGGCCCTGAACGGCCTGGGCAAGCCCGGCATGGGCTGCACAGCCACCTGCGCCTACATCGAAAACGACACGCTCGCCATCGCCCACGTGGGCGACTCTCGCGCCTATCTGCTCCACGAGGGCACGCTCATCCGCGTGACCCGCGACCACTCCTACGTGGAGGAGCTCGTGGACGCTGGCGAGATCACGGCAGACGAGGCTCGCGTCCACCCCAACCGTTCGGTCATCACCCGTGCGCTGGGCTCGGACCCCGCCATGTATGCCGACCACTTCACTCTGCATATCGGGGAAGGCGACCGTCTGATCCTGTGCTCCGACGGCCTTTCGAGCATGATTCCCGATAGCGATATCGAGAACATCGCCACGCAGTCCTCAACCGCGCAAATCTGCGTCGACAACCTAGTGGACGCGGCGCTTGCCGCCGGCGGCCACGACAACGTAACCGTAGTAGTCGTTGACCTGGTTGACGATGGCGTTATGCGCGAGGCGCAACGCGTGCGTCGCCGCAACGTTACTATCGCCGCCATCCTGGCCCTCGTCTTTGTGCTGGCAGCTGGCATCTGGGCCTACACGGGTGTCACCGGCTCGTACTACCTGGGTACCTACCAGGGCAATGTCGCCGTCTGGCGCGGCCTGCCCGGCAAGCCACTCGGACTCAAGCTCCACTGGCTCGAAAGCGAAACCAGCATCAAGCTGTCCGACCTGCCCGAAGACACGCAAAACCGCCTCAAGGCGGGCATTCCGCAAACAAGTGTCGACGATGCGCAGGACACGATATCCAAGTACCGCCACCAGATCGACGAGGAGCAGACCCGCCAGGTGATCGACGCGCAAACGATTCGCGACAACACCAATCAGGGATCGACCTCCGAATCAGATTCCGAGAAAACCGCCGAACAGTCCGCCGAGGCCGAAGCCTCCGATAAGAATTAGAAAGGGAGTGCCGCTTATGAGTCGCCGCAACACCGAGCTGCTCTTGCTCATCGCCTCGGCGTTCCCCGTCATCCTGCTGTATGCGATGTACGTCCTCACCGCGGGCGCTGCCATCTCCTTTGAGACGCTCGCCGTACCGATCGGCCTCTTTGCCGCCTTTGCCGCGGCCCACATCGCCGTGCGCATCTTGGCGCCCGGTGCCGACCCCGCCATCCTGCCCATCGTATTTATACTTTCGGGCATCGGCATCACGTTCGTGACGCGTCTCGCCCCCGCTCTCGCCATCTCACAGCTCATCATCCTGTTTGTCTCGGTGGCGCTCATGGTGGGAACGCTTGCACTAGTCAAAAACCTCGACGTGGTCATGCGCTACAAGTACACCTTTGGCATCATCGGCATCATTCTGCTGATGCTGCCTATCTTTATCGGCACCACGATCTCGGGCTCCAAGCTGTGGATTCGCATCGCGGGCTTTACCATCCAGCCCGGCGAGTTCGCCAAGGTCTTTATCGTCCTGTTCCTGGCCGGCTACTTGGCCGAGAACCGCGAGTTGCTCTCCATCTCCAACCGCAAGATCCTGGGCTTTAAGATCCCTCGTCTGCGACTGCTGCTGCCGCTGTTTGCCGTGTGGGGTGTGTGCCTGCTCGTCGTCGTCTTCGAACGCGACCTGGGTTCGGCCGTGCTGTTCTACACCATCTTCTTGCTGATGCTCTACGTTGCCACGGGACGATTCTCGTATGTCGTTATCGGTCTTGCGCTCTTGGCCGTTGGAGCCGTGGGCGCCTACAAGTTCCTGTCGCACGTTCAGGTGCGTTTCCAGGTTTGGCTCGATCCGTTTAAGGACGCCCAGGGCCAGGGCTACCAGATCGTCCAGTCGCTCTTCTCGCTTGCCGATGGCGGTCTGGTCGGTGTTGGCATCGGCAACGGCATGGCCAACAACATCCCTGTCGTCGAGTCCGACTTTATCTTCTCGGCTATCGGCGAGGAGATGGGCCTTTTGGGCGGCGGCGCCGTGCTCATCCTGTTTATGCTCTTTGCCGTTCGCGGCCTCACCACGGCTGCCCGCGCTAAATCCGACCTCGCCGCCTTTAGTGCCACAGGCCTTACGGCCGCCATCAGCTTCCAGGCCTTCTTGATCGTTGGCGGCGTAACCCGCCTGATCCCGCTGACCGGCGTCACCCTGCCCTTTATGAGCCAGGGCGGCTCCTCTCTGCTGGCGAGCTTTATCATCGTCGCGCTCCTGCTGCGCGCCGGTGACGAGGCGACCGGACGCGAGGCCGAGCTTACCGGCACCGGCACCATGGCCGCCATCACCGATGATCAGGTCGCATCTGCCGCCGCCCCGACGGGCACGCGCTTTGCCACCTCGTCTTCCTACGGCAGCGGCAGCCATTCCGTCGGCTCACGCATGCGCCGTCGCCTGCTCGACACGCCTGAATCCGGTGTGCTCGGCCGCGTTGCGCTCGCCAACCGTCTAACCCGTGCGGTGCTCGCCTTTACGGCGCTGTTCGCCATCCTTATCGGCAACCTCACCTATGTCCAGGTCATCAAGGCCAAGGACTATCAGGACATGCCGACCAACAACCACACCATCGCCCGCTCCAAGTACATCCAGCGCGGTTCCATCATCACGTCCGACGGCGTGACGCTGGCCGAGTCGCTGCAGCAGGAGGACGGCACCTACGTACGCTCCTACCCCAACGGTAACCTGGCAGCGCACGTGGTTGGCTATGTGAGCCAGCAGTATGGCACCACCGCCATCGAGAGCGTCATGAACGACACGCTCACCGGCTCTAAGGATTACTCCAGCTGGAACAACGCCATCGCGTCGCTCGCGGGCCAGACCCAGCCGGGCAACACCGCCAAGCTCACCATCGACTCGCGCATCCAGACGGCTGCCGAGCAGGCGCTCAAGGGCTTTAAGGGCGCTGTAGTGGTCATCGACCCGCGTACCGGCGCGGTGCTCGCATGTGCCAGCTCGCCCACCTACGACAACACCAACATCGATGCCCTGCTGCAGACGGGCGGCGGCGAGGACGGCTCCATGTACAATCGCGCCATGGACGCGCTGTACACGCCGGGCTCAACGTTTAAGGTCGTTACGCTTTCCGCGGCACTCGAGACCGGTACCGCCAGCCTTACCAGCACCTACCAAGCGCCCGGCTCCATGGACATCGGCAACGCACCGGTCACCAACTATGCCAACGAGAGCTACGGCACCATCAGCCTGCAGCAGGCCTTTGCCGTGTCCTCCAACGTCGTCTTTGGCCAGGTGGCAAACGAAGTTGGCGCAAACACGCTCGTGCAGTTTGCCAACGCCTTTGGCTACGGCCAAAAGCTCGGCCAGGACCTGACCTCCGCGGCCTCCATCATGGCCGACCCGTCGCTCATGACCGAGTGGGAGACCGCCTGGGCCGGCGCCGGCCAGCCTGTCGGCATGGACCACACGCCCGGCCCGCAGACCACCGTCATGCAAAACGCCGTGATTGCCGCCGCCATCGCTAACAGCGGCGTGGTCATGGACCCGTACTTTGTAGCCCAGGTACTCGCCCCGGACGGAACCGTAGTCAAGACCACGCAGTCCCGCTCGCTGGGTCAGGCCGTCAGCTCCGCCACGGCCGACCAGGTCAAGCAGGCCATGCTTGCCGTCGTCCAGTCCGGCACCGGCACCGATGCCCAGATCCCAGGCGTCAAGGTCGCCGGCAAGACCGGCTCGGCCGAGACTGGCGGCACCAACGTCAACTCGATGTTCGGTGGCTTTGCACCTTACGATTCACCCACGGTCGCCATCTCGGTGGCCTTAGAGGATTACGACAAGCATGACGTCAAGGCCGCCAAGATCGCCGGCATCGTCCTGACCGCGGCGCTTGCCGCACAGGGAGCGTGATGCCCATGATCGAATCGGACACCCGAGGCGCGCCGCGGCCGAAGAGTTAGAGGCAACGCGCCACACGGCCCCAGCGGCCACATCATAGGTACTACACACATCGTCGAGCGAATAGTTATGTTAGGAGCAGGAATGGAACAGAGGGTCCTCGGGGGAAGATACCTCCTCAAGGATAAGGTGGGAACAGGCGGCATGGCGACCGTCTACCGTGCACAGGACCAGGTTCTCGACCGCACGGTAGCCGTCAAGATCATGCTGCCGCAGTATGCTGGCGACGCGACCTTCGCCGCACGCTTTAAGCAGGAGGCCCAGGCAGCAGCCGGTCTCTCCTCCCCCTATATCGTGGGCGTCTACGATTGGGGCAAGGACGGCGACACCTATTACATCGTCATGGAGTACCTGCGCGGCACCGACCTTAAGAGCGGCATCAAGAGCCACGGCGCCCTCGACCCCAAGAAGGTCGCCCAGATCGGCTCGCAGATCAGCTCCGCGCTTTCGGTCGCCCACAAGCACGAGATCATCCACCGCGACATTAAGCCGCAAAACATCATGGTGCTGCCCGACGGCAACATCAAGGTGATGGACTTTGGCATCGCGCGCGCCAAGAACAGCCACCTCACGCAAGACAACAACGTGCTGGGAACCGCCCACTACGTCAGCCCCGAGCAGACCCGCGGTCAGGACCTCGGCCCCACCTCGGATATCTACTCGCTGGGCGTCGTGATGTATGAGTGCGCCACCGGCCGCGTTCCCTTTGACGGTGACGACGCTATCTCGGTCGCACTCAAGCAGGTCAACGAGCTGCCTATTCCGCCGAGCCAGATCAACTCCGGTGTCGACGCCGACCTTGAGCGCATCATCCTCAAGTGCATGGAGAAGGACCCGGCAAACCGCTTCCAGACCGCCGACGAGCTGCGTCAGGTGCTCAACAGCTACCTGTCGGGCCGTGCCGTCAACGTCTCGGAGCCCACGCGCATCATCGGTGCCCCCGGTGAGCTGGGCGCCACCAAGACTCGCGAGCTTTCCGATCAGACGCGCGCCATGGTGCGTCCCGTCTCGGGCGTGAGCGGCCAGAATACCGCCCGTAGCTCGGTTTCGGGCTCCACCGGCTCCTACGAGGTCGAAGAGCCCAAATCCAACAAGAACAAGATCATCGCCGCCATGGTGGCAGCCGTTGCCGTCATCGGCATCGTGGTGGCCTTTGCCACAGGACTCTTTGGCGGCGAGCAGGTCACCGTGCCCGACGTGCTGGGCAAGGACCAGCAGACTGCCGTCGAGCTGATCAAGGAAGCCGGCCTCGAGGTCGGCACCATCGACCAAAGCTACAATGACGATGTCGACGAGGGCAAGGTCGCCGAGCAGACGCCCAACGGCAACACCAAGAAGGCCAAGGGCACCAAGGTGAACCTGGTAATCTCCAAGGGCCCCAAGCCCTCCGAGAAGGTTGAGGTTCCCCAGCTTGTCGGCCTGACCAAAGACCAGGCCGAGGCCGCGCTGGCAAGCGTTGGCCTGAAGGGCAACGCCTCCGAGGAGGCCAACGAGGCCGATGAGGGCCAGGTCTTTGAGCAGGGCACCGATGCCGGTAAGGAAGTCGCGAAGGGCACGACCATCTCGTACAAGGTCTCGAGCGGCCCAGATACCACGTCCGTCCCCGACCTGACCGACATGACCGAGGCCCAGGCGCGCAACGCCCTCGATATGGCAGGCTTTGGCGTCGACGTGAGCTACCAGGAGAACGACTCGGTTACCGAGGGCACCGTGATCAGCTGGAACCCCAGCGGCAAGCAGAAGCCCGGCGCCACGATTACCGTCGTCATTGCCAAGAAGTCCGGCAAGGCCACCGTCCCAGGCAACCTGTACGGCAAGAGCATTTCCGCCGCCGTTACCGCGCTCAACAACGCCGGTTTCTATAACATCGGCTTCTGTGACCAGAACGGCAATCCCGTGAGCGGTAACGAGGATGCCACCGTTACGGGCGTCTCCCCCACCGGCAAGCAGTCCACCGACAGCACGATCACGCTAACAGTCGCACTTTCTGGCTCGGGTTCGGGCTCTGGCTCGGGCACGGGTGACGATTCCGGTACGACCAACTAGTCGCCACCCCACCGTTCATCACGGCTCTCGCCGCAAACATATTCGCTCACAGGCGCCCGCTTGCTCCCCCAGCAAGCGGGCGCTTCGCTTTTGACATGGCATTGAACCAGAAGAGCCCGGCACCGTAGCGGTACCGGGCTCGATATTCCTCTGGTGCCCCCCGGGCGGATTCGAAAACTCCCCCCGCGGGGAAATTGGTGACGCGGGTGTCGACGGCTCGAATCCGCCGGCATGTCCCACAAATCAGAAACGGCGCCGCTCTCGCGACGCCGTCAAATTCTCTGGTGCCCCCGGGCGGATTCGAACCGTCGACCCCCGCTTTAGGAGGTCATGAGCTCTTACCCTACCTGCACTGATAATTGACCTTGGGGGAAGCGGGCACTGCGGGGGTGCGTCAACAGCGCGCGATTTCCGCGTCGCAGCGCTACCC
>DBFDDV010000012.1:0-6288 GCA_048302525.1 Collinsella sp.
CGCGCTCATGCTCCTATTAGGTCATGGCAGGACTCCGGGTCGCGGAAGCCGGGGCGAGACAGGTCGGATTTGAGGACGGCCGAAGAGGCGTCAGCAGGTCAGTGGGTCATCGTCCCGGCATTCAGCATCAGGGTAGCGCTGCGACGCGGAAATCGCGCGCCGTTGCCGCGCCCCGCAGTGCCCGCTTCCCCCGAGAACAATTATCAGTGCAGGTAGAGCCCTTGCGCAAAAGCCATGTGCTCGCGATATTGCAAAAAGCCTACTCACTTAGCCGGCAACTGCACCAAACGACTGGGTAGAACGCCCATTTCCTGCATTTTCTCGCGCGCTGGCACCCCACGCCGCCGCTACGCCATAATAGTTGGCGGACAATCGCGAGAGAAAGCAAACACATGGCACAGACCACGACAGATACCGCCGCCAGCACCGTCTCCGGCGCCGGCGCCGCCAGCTCATTCTCGGGCGGCACAGGAACCGAAGCCGAGTTTGGCTCGCTCGGCGCGCTCTCCCCCACCTGGTGGGAGCCCGAGGACGGCAGCGAGCCCGAACCGTGGCTCACGCCCGAGCAAGCCTTCGAACGCTTCTTTGAATGGACAAGCGATCGCGGCATTGAGCTGTGGGATCACCAAGAAGAGGCCCTCATGGACCTGGCTGCCGGCGATCACGTCATTTTAGGCACACCGACCGGATCGGGTAAATCGCTCGTCGCGCTGGGCATGCTCTTTATGGGCATGGCACAGGGCAAGCGTTGCTATTACACGGCCCCTATCAAGGCCCTGGTCAGCGAAAAGTTCTTCGATCTGGTGCAGGTACTCGGCCGCGATAACGTCGGCATGATCACCGGCGATACGCATATCAATACCAAGGCGCCCGTCATCTGCTGCACGGCCGAAATCCTTGCCAACGATGCACTGCGCGAGGGCGAGGGCGCCGACGTGGGCTGCGTGGCCATGGACGAGTTCCACTACTTTGCCGACCCCGACCGCGGCTGGGCCTGGCAGGTGCCGCTGCTCACCCTGCCCCACACGCAGTTTATGCTCATGAGCGCCACGCTCGGCGATGTCACCGCCATCGCCGCCTCACTCGAGGAACACACCGGCGCTGCTTGCGACTTGGTTGTCGACGCCCCACGCCCCGTGCCGCTGAGCTACGACTACGTGACGACCTCGCTCGAGGGCACGGTCGAGCTCGCCATGCGCCGCAGCGAGGCCCCGCTCTATATCGTGCACTTTAGCCAAGATGCCGCCCTTGCGACGGCACAGTCACTCGCCAATTTTGGCATCGCCAGCAAGGAGCAGCGCGAGGCCATTAAGGAAGCCGCCAAAGGCACGAGCTTCTCGACGGCCTTTGGCAAGATCCTCAAGCGCTTGCTTGGCTGCGGCGTCGGCGTGCACCACGCCGGTATGCTGCCGCGCTATCGTCTGCTGGTCGAGCGCTTGGCGCAGCAGGGCCTGCTGCCTGTCATCTGCGGCACCGATACGCTCGGCGTCGGCATCAACGTACCCATCCACACCGTGGTCCTCACCGCACTCACCAAGTTCGATGGCTACAAGATGCGTCGTCTGCGCGCCCGCGAGTTCCATCAGATTGCCGGTCGCGCCGGCCGTTCGGGCTTCGATACCGAGGGCATGGTCATCGCCGAGGCCCCGGAGCACGAGATCGAGAACGCCAAGCTCATGGCCAAGGCGGGTGACGACCCCAAGAAGCTCCGCAAGATTAAAAAGAAGAAGGCCCCCGAGGGCTTTGTCACCTGGAACAAGCAGACCTTTGAGCGCCTGATTGAGACGCAGCCCGAGACGCTCAAGCCGCGCCTGCGCATCACGCACTCCATGGTGATTAGCGTGGTCGAGCAGGGCGGCGACGCCCGTGCCCGCGTACACGACCTCATCGAGACGAGCCTGCAGACCCCCGAGGAAAAGGCCAAGCTCGAGGTTCGCGCCGATGAAATCTTCGCAACGCTCATCGACTCCGGCGTCGTCGTGCGCACCGAGGTGCCGCCCGCACCCGACGCTCCGGCTGACGCCGCGCCGGACATCGACTACGCGCTGACGGTCGACCTGCCCGAGGACTTTGCCCTCGATCAGCCGCTCTCACCGTTCTTGCTTGCCGCGTTGGAGCTGCTCGACCCCGAGAGTGAGACCTATACCATGGATCTGATCTCGATGGTCGAGGCTACGCTCGAGGATCCCAAGCAGGTGCTGCGCGCACAGGAGCGCGCAGCACGTGATCGTGCTATGGCCGAGATGAAGGCCGACGGCGTCGACTATGAGGAGCGTCTGGAGCGCATTCAGGACGTCACCTACGAAAAGCCGCTCGAGGATTTGCTCGATGCCGCCTTTGACAAGTACTGCCAGGAAGTGCCTTGGGCAAACGACTACCAGCTCTCTCCCAAGAGTGTCCTGCGCGATATGCTGGAAAGCGCGAGCGATTTTAAGGGTTACATTCAAAAGCTCGGCATCGCCCGCTCCGAGGGCATTTTACTGCGCTACCTGGCAGAGGCCTACCGTTCACTCGACCGTACCGTGCCCATCGAGAAGCGCGACGAGCGCCTGCGCGACATTATCTCGTGGCTGGGCTTTGTGGTGCGTTCGGTGGACTCGAGCCTGGTGGACGAGTGGGAAAACGCCGGCAACCCGGCAGCCCTCGATGCTGCGCCGCCGCAGGGCATCGACGAGGTCGTGGCGGACCGCCGCGGCTGCACGCTGTTGGTGCGCAACGCACTCTTCCGCCGCGTGACCCTTGCCGCCCGCGAGCACGTTCGCGACTTGGGCGAGCTCGACGACGACTGGGGCATGAGCGATATCCGCTGGCAAAAAGCACTCAACGCTTACCATGAGCAGCACGAGGAAATCCTCACCGACGGAAATGCCCGCAGCGCCGCGATGTTTTCCATCGACGAGAGCGACGAGAAGACCAATCACGTGTGGCACGTGCACCAGATCTTTGCCGACGAAGATGGCGACCACGATTTTGGCATCATGGGCGATGTCGATCTGGACGCAACGCAAGACGGCGGCGAGGTCATCTTCAAGAACTACCGTGTCGGCTTTATCGAGGACCTGCTCGAGGACTAGCCGGGCACAATGGAACGAAACGAAGCGGGGCCGCTGGCAACATCGCCAGCGGCCCCGCTTTTGCACTATATGCTATGCCTTACTCGGCATCCTCGACCTCATACGAATCTGCCTCGGCTGGCTCATCGTTTGTCTCTGTCGCAGTCCCGCGTGCCTCGTCAAACGCCGCCTTCATGGTCTTGTTGCCCCACGTGAGCTTGCGAATGGTAAGCTCATCGGCCTTGTTGTGGGCCAGACGCAGATTCTCGGTACTGCGACGCAGATCATCCTTGGTCTTCTCGAGCTGCTTAATGGCAGCATCAATCTCCTTGATCGCCGACTCGAACTGCTTGCTCGCCAAGTTGTAGTTGCGCGAGAAGCCGTCCTTGAACTTCTCCATCTTGGCTTCGAAGTTCGTGACGTCGATATTCTGCTGCTTGTACTCCGCTAGCTCCTGCTTATAGCGCAGCGAACCCATGGCGGCGTTGCGCAGCAGCGTAATCATGGGAATGAAAAACTGCGGACGGATCACGTACATCTTCTCGTAGCGATAGCTCACGTCGACTATCCCTGCGTTATAGAGCTCGCTCTCGGGCTCCAGCAGGGTGCAGAGCACCGCGTACTCACAGCCTTTCTGGCGACGATCGTGATCGAGTTTCTTAAAGAAGTCCTCGTTTTTGTGCTTGGTCGCAGTCTCGTCGTTCTCGTTTTTCATCTCGAACATAATCGAAATGACCTCGTTGCCGCTCGCGTCGCACTCGCGGAAGATAAAGTCGCCCTTGGTACCCTCGGACGCATCGTTATCTTTCTCGAAGTACGCGTTAGGAAACGCCGTCATGCGCAGACGGTTAAACTCGGTCTCGCAGTGCTGCTCGAGCGACTCGCCCACCATCTTGGTGGACAGGCGGACCTTCATGTCCTTCAGGCGCTCAATCTCTTCATCCTTGTAGCGGATCAGTTCATCGCTCGCGCGCTTGGCTTGAGCAAGCTCGAGCTCATGCGCCGCCTTGGCCTGCTCCTCGCGCGAATCGCGCACTGCCAACTCACTCGTCAGTTTCGCACGCGCCTCGTCGCGCTCTCGCTCCGCCGCGGTAACTGCTTCCGAGAGCTCCATTTTGGCAGCCAGTTCTTGCTCGCGCAACCGGGCGCGCAGGCCCTCGGCCTCGCGCTCGGACTGTACCTTAGCGTTCGAGAACTTCTCGCGCACTTCTGTCTGGTAATCGGAAAGCCTGCGATCCGCTTCATTGTGAGCAGCATCAAGCTTACGCTGCGCCTCGGCCGCAGCAGTTGCGAGTGCCATTTCTTGAGCCCTATCTGCTGCAGCAAGCTTGGCCTGCAATTCTGCAATCTGAGCATCGCGCGCGGCGAGATCATGTTGAGTTGCATTGCGAACCGCCGCCTCGGCGATTTTAGCTTCGTCGGCCTTGTGATTGAGCTCCGCCTTCAGAGCATCGATCTCGCGCTGAAGCTCAGCATTCTCTTTTTGAGCATTGGCTCGTGCCTCAACCGCCGCGCGCTGGCTTGCACTCTCGCGCTCTGCGGCAGCGCCCTCGAGCTTAGCGCGCAGCTCGGCAAGCTCAGCATCGCGCTTGGCAACCTCTTGCGCCAGTTTCTGATCCGCAGTGTTCTTCTGCTCGACAAGCTGGGCATTGCGCTGAGACTCTGCCTGTTGCAAGGCAGCCGTCGAACGCGAGCGCTCAAGCTCCAGCGCCTGCTCACCCTCACGCTGGACTGCCTTCACACGCTCATCCAGGTCGCGCGAGAACTCGGCATCGCGCACCTGCTTGACGATATCCGCATAGCCGGATGCATCGACCTTAAAAACTTCGCCGCAATGCGGGCACTTGATCTCGTTCATAGCAGCTCCTCGATGGACGCAATTATCAACCGGCTACACTCTACCGCGCCGCGCGGACAAAAAAGGCGCCGCCGCCATAATGGCAACGGCGCCAGAACCACCACAAAGGTGCCTGTCCCCGTTGTGGTGGTTCTGGCGCCCTATAACCCAAAGAAGCTAAGAATCTGATCGCGGCTTACGGGCTTGTAATCGTTGGCATCGAGACCGACATCGTAGCGAAAGATAGGGCGCTCGCGATCGCGGTTGCGTGCGTTGGCGCGGTCACCCCTGCTGTGGATATGCCCATGCAGCATAATGGCGCCACGTGCCTTGCCGTTCCAGCTGAGCATGGGGTAGTGGCTCATAACCAGACGATGGCCCTTGGCATAGCCGGGAGCAATCTCCAGGTAATCGCGCACGTCTTCCCAAATCTGCGGTACGTCGGAATCTTCCCAGTCGCCGTCATGGTTACCGCGGATGAGCGTCACGTTCTGGCATTCGATACGCTCGCGCAGGCGCACCGCCTCCGCCAGGGGCAAACGATAGGTAAAGTCACCCAGAATATAGAGGCGGTCGTCCGCAGCCACGCACTCATTGATGGCATCGATGACCTTGCGGTTCATCTCCTCGACCGAGTCAAACGGCCGGTCCATGTCGTGCAAGATATTCGTATCGCCCAGGTGCAGGTCGGCGGTAAACCACATCATCGTCTATGCCCTCATTTCGCAACGTGTTCAACTCGTGCTAAGTATACAGACGTAGCGATGCGGCGGTTATCCAAAGAGCCCGCCGAACAGTCCGCGGCGGCGCTTGTCTTGCTTTTTCGAAGCGTCACCCTGAGTTTTCTTGTCCTGCCGCATCTTACGGTCCTGTTCCAGCTCATCGTCATCGAGTAGCACATCCCACTCAAACGGATCGTCTGCCAGATCAAACAGGTCATCGTCATCAAACATGGCAGCCTCCATTGCCGACTAGCGAGCATCCACCACGTAGAGCCCAACGCGCACCTGATGCCACGGGCTGCGCTCGGGGGCAACCTGTTGCACACGGGCCTCAAATACGTCCTCGTGGCCGTAATACATCATCAAGGACAGTGGGCCGACCTCGTTTCCCGGAACGTAGCCAAGTTTGGTCTTGCCATAGTAGATCGCAACTGCCTCGGGGTCATGGGGATTATCGCGCTCGGCACACAGCGTCAGTTTATCGCCCGCTTTAAGATCGCCTAGGACCAAAGCGCCATCGGCATACTGAAATCCTGCAATGTGAAATGACAGAAGAACACGTGAAGGCTCGTACATAGCAACTCCCCTAACGGCCAGATAAACCGGCGCTTAACCTTATTGAGAAGTTTACGGGCCCGTGCGGACAACATTTCACCCGCTCGCACCTTTCAATCGC
>DBFDDV010000013.1:0-16498 GCA_048302525.1 Collinsella sp.
GTTCCTGTTTTTGCCGCCTGAGCCGCCAAACAGGAACTATTCCACCGCAACTTATAGGGAGTTGGGTTTTAGAGGCGGGCGAGGTCGTAGGCTTGGGCGGCTGCTTCACCGGCGCAGATGAGGTTGGTTGTGGCTTCCTGGGGGTCGAGCGCTTGGTCAAGAGGCATGGGCCTGCGGCAGACCGGCAGGACCAAGTCGATGCCCTGACCATACACCGCATCCAAATTATCCGCACGACCGCCCACGACGGCGACTACCGGCTTGCCATAGCGATTGGCACGGCGGGCCACGCCCACCGGCGCCTTGCCGGCAGCGGATTGCTCGTCCATGTTGCCCTCGCCTGTAATGACCAGGTCGACATCGCGCACGCGCTCGTCAAACCCAATCAGATCGAGCACCGTCTCCACGCCCGAACGCAACTCAGCACCGAGCGCCAGCAGCGCGGCGCCCAAGCCACCTGCCGCGCCCGCGCCAGGCACGCCGAGCACCGAGCCAAATGTCCGCACGCCCTCGGGCACGCGCAACAACCCCTGAGCCCGCACCCCGGTAATCGCCGCATCGAGCAGGCGGCCGTAGCCGACCATCCAACTGTCGTACCTGCCCAGCGCTTCGACATCGTCTGTCGGCAGGCCCTTTTGCCCGCCAAACACTGCAAGTGCCCCACGACGCCCCACGAGCGGGTTCTCGACATCAGAGAGCACGACGATACGCGCGCTATTCAGCGCCCGAAGCGCCGGTGCCAAATCGATACTCGCCACCTGCTCAAGCCCCGCGAGACCAGGGGCGACATCGCAGCCCTGATCATCGACCACACGCGCGCCCAGCGCCTGCAGCATGCCGGCGCCACCGTCGTTGGTGGCACTGCCGCCCAGACCAATATAGATAGTCTTTGCCCCAGCACGAACCGCTCGAAGCATGAGCTCGCCCACGCCATAGGTCGTAGCGGCCAACGCCGCCGGCTCTGTGCAAGGCGAATACCCAATACCCGCCGCCTCGGCCATCTCGATTACAGCCGACTCGTACTCGCCGTCCACCAGCATCCGGGCAGACACACAGTCGCCCAGAGGGCCTGCGACTTCACATGCCACGACCTCACCGCCGCACGCGGCAACGGCATCGAGCGTTCCCTCGCCGCCATCCGCCAGCGGCAGCGCGCTTACCTGGGCATCGGGCCACACGCGGCGCACACCTTCGGCAACGGCCTCCTCCGCCTGCGCGCTCGAAACGCTGCCCTTAAAGGAGTCGATCGCCAGCTGCACACGGCGGGGCCGGCGGCACGCGGCACCAAAATCGACCGCCCCAACGGCAGTATCTTCGACACCCGCAAGCGCCTCGGCGTGGGCGGTATGCGCCTCAAGATCGGCCCCACAACCGCAGCCAGCACCATCGGTGCCACGCAGCCCGCTAAAATAACCGCTCAGCACCGCGCGGCACTCGTCTGCCAGCACGCCGGCGGTCACATTAAACCGATGATTCAGGCGCGAATCGGCATTGAGGTCGTATAGCGACCCCAGAGCGCCCGCTTTAGCATCGGCCGCGCCGTACACGCAGCGCCCCACGCGCGCGTTAACCATAAGCCCCGCGCACATGCAGCAGGGCTCGAGCGTCACGTAGACCGTACAATCGGAAAGACGCCAGCGTCCAAGCGACTGAGCGGCGGCGCACAGGGCCGAAAACTCGGCATGCGCCGAAGGATCCTGGTCGAGCTCGCGGCGATTATGCGCCCGCGCGACAATCTCGCCGTCGCGCACCACTACGGCTCCGATGGGCACCTCGCCCACCGCAGCGGCGGCGCGCGCCTCGGCCAGCGCCTCACGCATGAACTTCTCATCGATTTCGGTGATCGTCATCGTTCGCCTTCCCTGTTGCAAATCCAAAACGATGCTATCATTACGACTCACGGAGAGATGGCAGAGCGGTTGAATGCGGCGGTCTTGAAAACCGTTGAGCGCGAGAGCGTTCCGGGGGTTCGAATCCCCCTCTCTCCGCCACTCCTAGTGATGCACCGGTGTCATGGTCCGCTCAAACAGTGCATCGACCACATCGGCTATCTCAGGTCGACGCTCAAGATCGTGGCCCGATTCCCACCATATCGTGAAAAGTCGAATAATACCGCCGGCGACAAACTCAGACGTCGTCTCGAGTGACACGGGGGCCAGGGCATCCTCGGCAAGCACGTTCATCACACGCTCGCGGATGGAGCGGGCAATGCGGTCGCAAATAACGTTGGTCAACATGCCCGACATGCTGCTTGCCAAAATGTTATCCATGAGCCGCTCGTGCGCCAGAATCAAATCCATGGCATCGTCCAAAATCGCGTGCCGAAGCGCGCGCACGTCCTCGGCAGATACCGCGCCGGCCTCATCGGGCTGTTTTTGCGGCAAGCCCGACATGAGCTCATCGATATAAAAGGCAAAGTAATCGTTCTTGTCGCGAAAGTGCTTGTAGAACGTCGTGCGGCGAATCATGGCGCGGTCGCACAGCATGGCAACCGTCAGGTCCTCAAAACGATGCTCCTCGAGAAGCTCGGTAAAGGCATCGAACAGGGCGCGGTAGGTTTTCTTGATGCGAAGGTCCACTGGTATCGCCATCCTCAGGGCAAAGACAACACTCGTCAATCTGTCGCATATCTTACACCTGTACCTCGCGCGCTTTGCCCCGGTGCCAACCCCGCCGAAAACACAACGCTTACCGGAAAGTTCGGCACGACAAAACGTTGCGGGTATACTAGTAGCGTTATACCAACGGCAGCTGGCGCATGCCGCCGCGGCCATTCGAAACGGAGACATCATGCTTCCCGTCATCATCGGCATCGTTGTTGTCATTGTGATTGCCTGCGCCATCGCCGGCATCTACAACAACATGGTCACCAAGCGTAACCGCATCGATAACGCCTGGCAGAACATCGATACGCAGCTGCAGCGTCGCAACGACCTGATCCCCAACCTGGTCGAGACCGTCAAGGGCTACGCCAAGCACGAGCAGGAGACGCTCTCCGCCGTGATCAGCGCGCGTAACACCGCCGTCAAGGCCACCACGCCCGAAGCCAAGATGGAAGCCGACAACGTGCTGACCGGTGCGCTGCGTCAGCTCTTCGCCGTAGCCGAGGCCTATCCCGATCTTAAGGCAAACACCAACTTTACGCAGCTGCAGGCATCGCTCGAGGATACCGAGAACAAGATTAGCTATGCACGCCAGAGCTACAACGATTGCGTGCTCAGCTACAACAACGCCATTCAGACGTTCCCGGCTGTCATCTTTGCCGGCATCTTCCAGTTTAAGGAGCGCCAGGGCTTCGAGGCCGCCGAAGCAGCCCGCCAGGCCCCGACCGTCAAGTTCTAACAATCACGGCCGAGTCTTAAGCCAGTTCATCAACCCTTTGGGGCCCAAGGCACAAACCTTGGGCTCTTTTCGTATCCACGCACAACGCGCGGCCAACAGGCCGCGCACCATCTTTATTCAGATTAATTATGGCCTATTGCGGCAACGCCGAGGTAACGCAGGCCCGAGGGCAACCTTCCTTTCCGGCGCACTCCGCAGGACGAAAGAACCTCCGCCGCACGAAGTGCGCAGCGGAGGTTCTTTCATGTCCGAGGACGCGCCGGAAAGGAAGGTTGCCCTCGGGCCGAACAGCTATGGCAGCTTACGCGACGGTGTAAACCCAGTTGTGCTTGTCCTCGACAGCACCAGACTGGATACCAGTCAGGGTCTCGCGGAGCTTCTTCATCACAGGGCCAATCTCGGTGTAGCCAGCCGGGAAGGTCACAGTCTCGTCGGCGCCGTAAACCTTGTTGTCGATCTCGCCAACCGGGGAGATGACGGCAGCGGTGCCGCACAGGCCGCACTCCACAAAGGTGCCGGCCTTGACCTCGGCCCACTCGACGGGGCGCTGGTCAACGGTCATGCCCAGGTCCTGAGCAACCTGAACGAGCGAACGACGGGTGATAGAGGGCAGGATGGAGTCGGTGTGCGACTGCGGAACGACGAGCGTGCCATCCTCTTTCACGAACAGGACGTTGGCGCCACCGGTCTCCTCGACATAGGTGCGGGACTCGGAGTCGAGATACAGGTTCTCGGCATAGCCCTCGCGATGGGCCTCCATCGTGGGCTTAAGGGACATGGCGTAGTTCAGGCCGGCCTTGATGTTGCCGGTGCCGTGCGGTGCAGCACGGTCATACTCGGAAACGCGCAGCTTGACGGGCTTGAGGCCACCCTTAAAGTACGGACCGACCGGGGTCACGAGAATGCGGAACGTGTACTCAGGAGCGGGAGCCACGCCGATCACGTCACCGGAGCCGATCATAAACGGACGCACGTACAGGGTCGCGCCGGAGCCGAAGGGCGGAACCCAGGCGGCGTTGGCAGAAACGACCTGCTTGACGGCCTCAACGAACTTGTCCTTGGGGAACGGGGGCATCTCGAGGCGCTGGGCAGAGTTATACATGCGCTCGGCGTTCATGTCGGGACGGAAGCAGACGATGCTGCCGTCCTCGGCGGTGTAGGCCTTCAGGCCCTCAAAGACCTCCTGGCAGTAATGGAAGATGCCGCCGCACTCGGAGACATGCAGGGTGTGGTCGGTGGTCAGGCCGCCCTCGTCCCACTCGCCGTCCTTCCAATGGGCCTCGTAGCTGTAATCGGTCTTCATGTAGCCAAAGCCGAGGCTACCCCAATCGATATCCTTCTTCTCGACAGTCATATGTCGCTCCTTACATACACAGTTGCAAACTCGCGAACCCGCACGCAAGGACCGAGGCCGACCGCGTCGCAACGTCACACGCCCGGAGCGTAGAGCCGAACGGGACACGCAAACGGCATCAAAGCCGATGGCACGTCGATTCGCATGCACGAGATTGTACTCCGCACGCGCGTCGGATAAAACGTTTTTCTTTAACTAACTAAAGTATTTTCATTTGACCGAAGCTAAAGAGGCCCGCCACCGTAAGCGGTGACGGGCCTCAACTGTACGGTCTGCGCGCTGGCTCGAGCTAGGCGTTCTATTTACCCAGCTTGGCCTTAACCAGACCGACCACGGTCGGGATGATCGACACGGCAACGATGCCGATAATCAGCAGCTCAAAGTGCTCCTGCACAAAGGGAATGCCGCCAAAGAAGTAGCCCAGCAGCGTAAAGACCGTCGACCAGGTAATGCCGCCCAGCACGTTAAAGACGACAAAGTTGCGCCAGTGCATGCCGCCCATGCCAGCGATAAAGGGCACAAAGGTGCGGATAAACGGGAAGAAGCGACCCAGGAAGATGGCCAGGTGACCCCACTTGTCCAAGAAGTCCTCGGACTTTTTGATGCGCTCGGGCGTCATGGCCTTGACCTTGCCCGAAGCGATGATCTTTTTGCCAAAGAAGTGACCGATCATAAAGTTGCACTGATCGCCCAAGATGGCAGCGGCCCATGCGACGGCCAGCAGGGCCACGATGTTAAAGCCGCCATTGTGGGCAAAGAAACCCGAGGCGAACAGCAGCGAATCACCGGGAAGGAACGGGAAGAACACCACGCCTGTCTCGATAAAGATGATCAGGAACACGCAGCCGTAGGCCATAAGCGGGCCGGCGGCGATCCAGCTGGCGATCGCGGTGCGCGGATCTTTGAGCAGCTCGGCGATAAAATTAATGAAACCCATGAAGTAAAACCTCTCAGTTGTGGGCGCGGATACGTCCAAGTTGACCAGTATACGGTTGCGGCGTCCCCTCGTGCGCAACCCCACAAAAGCATGACTCCATTACCAGCAAGTTTGCATAACTGACACTTGTAGCGCAAAGCCGCCAAGATTGTCCTTTTTAATCCCTAGCGAATCGCTATACTTTATTGAATCGCATTGCCATGGCGCTAAGGGAGGGCGGCCGGTGAGCTTTATCAATACCATTCGCGAGGACATCAAGACCGTCCAGGCGCAGGACCCCGCCGCGCAAAACGGTCTGGTCATCTTTCTTTCCTATCCTGGCCTGCACGCCAAGTGGAACCACGTGCCCGAGCACTGGCTGTGGGAGCACGGTCATCGCTCGCTCGCCCGCGTGCTCTCGCAAATCACCCGCCACATCACCGGCGTCGAGATTCACCCTGCCGCGCAGATTGGCAAGCACTTCTTTATCGACCACGCCATGGGCGTCGTCATCGGCGAGACCACCATTGTGGGCGACAACTGTGTGCTCTACCAGGGCGTCACGCTCGGCGGCACCGGCAACGAGACCGGCAAGCGTCACCCCACCCTGGGCAACAATGTCACGGTGGGCACGGGCGCCAAGGTGCTCGGCAACATCCGCATCGGCAACAACGTCAAGATCGGCGGCAACTCGGTCGTCGTTAAGGACGTCCCCGACAACTGCACCGTCGTGGGCGTGCCGGGACGCATCATCAAGCGCAACGGCTGCCGTGTGTTCGAGGAGAGTTTCGACGCCAAGCAGCATCGCGAGTACATGCCCGATGACGCCGCCGAGCAGTCCGCCCTCAACCGCCAGGGCATCACCGAGAATGCCCGCCGCGTCAAGGAACTCGAGCGAGAGGTGGCCGAGCTCAAGGCCCTCGTCGCCAAGCTCGTGGACGAACGCTAGGAACGCAAGCGGCACAAAACGACATCGGCATCAACGCAAAGGCGCGCCAGGGAATTCATCCCCGGCGCGCCTTATTTGTGATGTGGCAAAGAGACTGTCCCTTTGTCACATTATGCGAACTGGCTCAGATAGAGGTCGGCGTAGGCACCCTCGGCAGCCAACAGCTCCTTATGCGTGCCCTGCTCGATAATGTTGCCGTGATCCATGACCAAGATCAGGTCGGCGTCCACGATCGTCGACAGGCGGTGCGCGATCACAAAGCTCGTGCGCCCGCGCATGAGCGCGTCCATGGCGCGGCCGATGGCAAGCTCGGTGCGCGTGTCCACGCTCGACGTCGCCTCGTCCAGGATGAGAATCGCCGGGTTGTTGAGCAGCACGCGCGCGATGGTCAGCAGCTGGCGCTGGCCCTGGCTGATGCTTTCGGCATCGTTGGCCACATGCGTGTCGTAGCCCTGCGGCATGGTGCGCACAAAGAAGTCGACCTGCGCGGCGCGCGCAGCCGCCACGATCTCCTCACGCGTCGCCTCGGGACAGCCGTAGGCGATGTTTTCGGCAATCGTGCCATCGAACAGCCAGGCGTCCTGCAGCACCATGCCAAACTGCTGCCGTAGCTCGCCGCGGTCCATGCGGCTCGTATCCACGCCGTCGAGCGTAATACGCCCGCCGTCAATCTCGTAGAAGCGCATGAGCAGGTTGATGAGCGTCGTCTTGCCCGCGCCCGTGGTTCCCACCACGGCAATCTTCTGGCCCGGCTCGGCGGTAAACGACACGTCGCGCATAAGCGGCTTGTCGGGCGAATAACCAAAGCGCACATGCTCAAAGGAGACGCGGCCCTCCACGCGACCCGGCAGCTTGGCGGCCTTGTCCGGCAGCGGATCGGCCTCCATCTCGGGCTCATCGAGCAGGTCGAACACGCGCTCTGCACTCGCCAGCGCGCTCTGCAGCGAGTTGAAGGTAAACGACAACTGCGTCATGGGCTCGGATGCCTCGTAGATAAACTGGAAGAACGCCTGGAACACGCCGACGGTCATGTGGCCGGCAACCAGCATACTGCAGCCCACAATCGCAATCACGATCTGTGCCAGGCGGCCGATAAAGCGCACCGCGGGGCCGACGGCGTTAATCATAAAGTCGGCCTTGGTACTCACGCGCGCTAGCTCCCTCGAGGCCTCATGCACCTCGGCAGAACTCTGACGCTCACGGTTGAACGCGCGAATCACCAGACGGCCCGAGTAGCCCTCCTCAACCGCGCTCGTAATCTTTGACACCCACTCCTGGCGCTCACCGGTCACATCATGTGTGCGGCGCGAGACCACCTTGGTCACCAGCAGCGACAGCGCCATAAAGAACAAAAAGACGAGCGTGAGCGGCACGCTAAACACGAACATCACGCTCACGGCGCCCACCACGGTACCGATCGACACCAGAAGCTGCAGCAAGCCGCGCTGCATGCTCTCGGACATCTTGTCCAAGTCGTTGGTCGCACGGCTGACGACCTCGCCGGGACGATGCGCGTCAAAATAGGCAAGCGGCAGACGGTTGAGCTTTTGTGCGATGCGGTTGCGTAGACGCAGGTTGAGGCGTTCGGCCACGCTCGACATCAAAAAGCTCTGGAGCGCGTAGAACGAGGCAGCGGCCGTCCAAATCATAAAGTAGATGAAGATGGTCCTGCCGCAGTTCTCCCAGGTGATGTTGAAGGTGGTATCGTTGGCAAACGCCACCTGAATGTGGCCCCACAGCTCATCGATCACACGGGCGCTATATGCCGGCGCAGCGGTGTTAAAGATGGCATAGAACACAATACTCGCGAACACGATATAGAAGCGCCAATGGTCGCCGGCAGCCTCACTCCACAGGCGGCGCACCGTCGCCCAGGTATCCCGAGGCGTCTCGTCCTCGTCTTCGTCGTCCACGTCGCGCATACGCTCTGCCTCGGCGCGGGCGCGCTCGTCCTCGGCGCGCTCGTTTTCCTCGTAGAGCGCTTGGCGGCGAGCCTCGCGCTCGGCTGCAGCCTTGGCGGCGTCATCCAGCTCGGGTGCCACGGCAGCCGTTTCCTCGACCAGCCCCGCGGCAACGGCGCCATCACCGCCGCTCTGCTTCTTGAGCTCCTCGGCCATGCTACTCACCTCCCTTCATCTGCGATTCCGCGATGGCGCGGTACACCCCGCAGGTTTCCATAAGCTCGCCATGCGTGCCCAGACCCACAACCTCGCCATCCTTGAGCACGACGATCTGGTCGGCATGCAAGATCGTCGAGATGCGCTGCGCGATGATGAGCACCGCAGCGTCACGCGTCTCGTCTTGCAACGCATGGCGCAGGGCGGCATCAGTCTTAAAGTCCAGGGCCGAAAAACTATCGTCGAAGATATATAGATCGGCGCGCTTCATGAGTGCGCGAGCAATGGCCAGGCGCTGGCGCTGGCCGCCCGAGAAGTTCGTGCCGCCCTGGGCCACCGGCGTATCGAGCCCCTGGGGCTGGTCGAGCACAAAGGTGCTCTGGGCAACCTCCAGCGCATGGAGCATGTCAGCCTCAGTCGCGCCTTCGTTGCCAAAGCGCAGGTTGCTTGCAACGGTGCCCGAGAACAGCCACGCCTTCTGCGGCACATAGGCGATGTGTCCACGGATCTCATCTTGCGAAAGGTCGTGCAGATCGATGCCGTTCAGGCGAATGGCGCCCTTCGTTGCATCGTGGAAGCGAAGCAGGAGCTTGGCCACCGTTGACTTGCCCGAGCCCGTTGAGCCCACGATCGCGGTCGTCTGTCCGCGGCGGCAGGCAAAACTCAGGTTGCACAGAGTGTCCTCGTCGGCATCGTCAAAACGGAACGACATATGGTCGAACACGGCAACCGCATCGGTACCGTCAACAGGCTCCGCCGCGCACGTATCTAGCGTGCGCTTGCCGTCCACGATGCTCGGCTCGATTTCGAGCACCTGTTGCGCACGGTTGAGACACGCCGCAGCGCGCGGGAGCGTCAGAATCACCATCTGCGCCATCATCACAAAGAAAAGGATCAGGATCGCGTATTCCAACACGGCCGAGATGCTGCCGATTTGCATGGCGTGGACGCCCACGCGGTTGCCGCCCACCCACAGCACCGCCACCTCGGCGATATTCATCAAAAAGAAGCTGGAACTGTCGAGACCCACAAACAGGTGGTTGACCTTGATGGCGTTGGCCGCGTAATCGCTAAACACCTCGTCCAGGCGCTGCTCCTCGTGGCGCTCCTTGTTAAATGCGCGGATGACGCGCACGCCCACGATGTTCTCGCGCAGCACCACGTTCATGCGGTCGATAAAGCTCTGCAGGCGCATAAAGATCGGCGCGGCGTTAGCCACCGTAAAGACCGCCGCCACCAACACGATCGCAACGACCACGCCCAGCAGCGTGCCCATGGCGGGATCGATGAACCAAGCAAAAATGATGCCTGCCACGGCCAAGAACGGCACCGGCAACACCAGCTGAATCGTCTGAAGGACAGCTTGCTGAATCACGTTGATGTCGTTGAGCGAGCGTGTGATCATCGAACCCATGCCAAAGCGCTCAAAGTCGCTGGCGGACAGCTCGAGCGACTTGTCGTACACGGCATTGCGGATATCGCAGGCCACGTTGGCGGCCAGGCGCGCTGAAAGATAGCAGCCCAGCACCGTGCCGCCGCTGGCCATGCCGGTCGCGATAAGCATGTACAGGCCGTTGCGTAATATATAGTCGACATCGCCCGTGGCAATACCGGTGTTGACCATGTTCGCCAGCATCGTGGGAACCAACAGCGTACCGACGTTATCTATCAGCACCGCAAACAGCGTCACCGCAATCAGACCGCGGTACGGCCTCATAAATCTCATTAAGAGTCGCATGCGTCCCCCTCGCCCTTATCGTCAGCCTCGTTCTCGGCGGCCACTTGCCGTTTAAATGCCTCGCACTCTTCGTTCAGAACATGGGAGAACTTACCGACCAAGCGCATGATCTCGCGCTGCTCCCACGGCTCGAGCGCCTCGAATGCCTGTTGCTCGGCTTTTTGCGCCGGCAACGCGTAGCGCTTGGCAAACTGCACGCCTTCTTCGGTCAGTCGCACAACCTTGTTCTTACGACTGCCCTCGGCAAACTCCAACGTCGCAAGCCCTCGCGCCCTAAGCGTCTTGATCGCCGAATTGATGGTCTGTTTGCTGTAGAACCATTCACTCGTCAGCCGACTCACGGCAACGCTTCCGCCCGCTGCACTCGTGTCGACGAGCATCCAGTAGGCGCAGTCCGAAAGACCGCAGGCGCGCGCGAACTCCGAATAGATACGGTCAAGCCCGTTGAGCATCCGGTCGAAATCGACCAGGCTAACTGCACTATTCATCTCTCCCACCATTCGATAGTCCGAGTTTTGACCAATTTATATCTCTACATTAGTCCGAGTTTTGACTATCGTCAACAGGCTCTCCGCGAATGCGTGCATTTTTATGGCCTATCGGCAGAAAAAGACCGCCGGCGCGGGGGCGGCGCCAGCGGTCACGTGAAAATCGAGTTTTATTGCCTGTTAAGCGGCGACGGCCTCATAGACCGTAGCGCCCGAGAAGCTGTCATGCAGGCTCTTGCCGGCAATCCACGGCAGCTCGACAACCTCGCAGACCGTGTTGACCAGCTCGGAGCAGTCAGTAAAGTGGCCCTTGTCGTTGAGGGCCTCGCAATCCTGAACACGCCAATAGCCATCGGTGTGCGTGATGTAGTACTCGTGATCGTTGATCGACACGAAAGCGCGCGTCTTGGAACGCAGCAGCTTCAGAAATCCTTCGAAATCGGTCTCGACGACATCTCCAGCCTGGAACATGATGTTACCTCCTGGCCCGGCGCCACCACGGCGCATTGATAAACGTTGGTACTCCTTTAGTAAAACCTTTATCAGAGGTTATGCGTTCGTCATTTAGGCAAGTGGTAAAAAACCGCAGGGTAGACGGGATAAAACGTTTAACCATCCCATTTGTTTGTCACATTCTGAAGGTACTTTTATGCAAACCTACTTTCCCAATTGGAATCCATCCTTTTGGCCGGGCAATTGACCGTCTATCGTTTAAGCCCGACGGGTATGAACGGGGCATCTGCAACGCCACCGCAAGGAGACACCATGGAGACTATCGAAACACTCATTCACCGCCGCAGCTGCCGCAAATACAGCAATCGTCCCGTCGAGGCCGAAAAGCTTGCACGGATTATCGAAGCCGGCCAATATGCACCGAGCGGCATGGGCCGCCAGCCGGTGACGTTTGTCGCCGTCACCGACCCCGCGACCGTCGAGCGTCTCTCACAGCTCAACGCCCAGGTCATGGACAGCAACAGCGACCCCTTCTATGGCGCCAAGACCGTTGTGGTGGTGCTGGTTGACCGCAGCGTGCCCACACATCTGGAAGACGGCTCGCTCGCCATGGGCAACTTGCTCAACGCCGCCTATGCACTGGGTGTCGATTCGTGCTGGATTCACCGCGCGCATGAGGTCTTTGACTCGCCCGAGGGCCTGGAGCTGCTGGCCAGCTGGGGCCTGCCCGCCGACGGCAGCCTGCGCGGTGTCGGTAACTGCATTCTTGGCTACGCCGAGGACACGCTACCCGAGCCCAAACCCCGCCGCGACAACGTGGTGTACGTCAAGTAGCGCAGGAGTGTCCCAAACTGCCGGCAGAAAAGGAACGTCCCCTTCTGCCGGCAAGCTATGTTGATATTTGAGTTGTCGTCGCTTCGCTTGTCTGGGTCGTTTCGGCGTCGTCGCCTTGCTTGTCTTCGTCCTTTTGTGCATCGGCGATGGTGGAGGCCGCCGCAACGATACCGCGCTGGGGCGCGACGCCCGTCTGGGTCTGAGCGCCCTCGATAACTTCTGTGCCTGCATGCGCGAGCTCGGGCGATTTAAACACTGCGTCCAAGTTGGCGCCACCGCCGGCGTAGCCAAGCGCAGCGAGTGCGATGACGATCACTGCAACGGCGACCGCGATCGGAACATAACGGTGCCAACCAGCCGGATTGAGTCCGCTGCGGCGAGCCGCCCCGCGGCTGATGTAACCAAGCGTGCCGTCGTGCTTGAGCTTTGAGCCCACCACGCGTTTGCGGCCCCACAGCGACGACTCGGCCTGCATAGCCAAGCGGGCGCTTGCCGAAGGATAACCGTATTTAGTGCGCTTGAACGAGCCATCAAACCCCGAGGCGTGTTTGCCCCACGTCACCGATGTCGTGCGTCGGTTAACCGGCGCAGCGCTCCGCCTTCTGCGGCTCGGTTTTGAAGTCTCAGCCATATGCCCTCGCACGCCGTAACCAAATCGAAACAATAACGCTTTGGACTGTAGCACACGCGTCGCGCGCGGTCACGGGCGCCTCGCCCAACGGTCATCGTCCTTCAGCAAGCGCCACAGCGTTGTACGGCTTATGCCCAGCACCTCCGCCGCACGGGTTCGGTTGCCGTGGAGATGATCTACAACCAAATGCGCGATATCTCGCTCGGTATCGGCCAGCGGTCGCAGGATATACAGATCACTTTCGAGTGTCGGGGCGCCAAAGGTTGCGGTCTTAATCACGTCCTCTTGGGCGAGCACTTCCTCCGCCACAGTGCGGTCCACCGTGCCCGCCCCCACCAATATATACAGTCGTTCCGAGACCTCGCGGAGCTGCAGATAATTGCGCGGCCAGCGGTAAGCATCGAGCGTCTTCGCCGCCGCGGCAGACAGCGTGGGCGCTGACGTCCCAAATGCGTCAGCGAGATATTCCAAATAGCGCGCAACCTTCTTCGACGCGGCTCCCTGCTCGGCGATTGCCGGCGCCACGCTCACCGCACAGGCGAAGCGCTCGGTCACAAAAGCGGCTTGATCACTTTCGCTGCCGCCCGGCATGTCATTCGCCGTCAGCACCACATGGCAGCGCGTCGCCAACGCGGTGTCGGCCATCGTGGAAACGAGCTCGCGAAGGCGTTGGGGACCAACCGCATTCCAGTCCTCAATGCAAAGGGTCAGCCCCGTTTGGAACAGCGGCGATTCGGCGCTTTTGAGCACATGGCGCCAACCGCGATCGGTGAGTTCATCGAGCGCGACGGAAACAAAGGGCTGACCGGCAAAAGGACCGTCCAGATAGAGGCGCTTGGCGATCTCGACCTGACCCGCTCCCAGCTCGCCCTCGAGCATAAGGGGCACACCGCGCGCGTAACTCTCTGCAACCGGCGCAGCCACCGAGGCCGCCCCCTCAACGATGCCGTACGCGCTCGATTCGTAGCGAGCCTCAACTTCGTCGGCGTTGAGCCACTCGATACCCGCATGCGCCGCGGCACCGCGCACCTCGCGGACCACGACGACCCAAAGGCCCCCGCCCTCTTTGTCGGTGGGGCGAACGGTCAGGCTCAGGCGCGCACCCGCACGTCCCATAACCAGACGCGCGCCGTCTCCTATACGGTCGAGGCGCTCAGCGACAAAAGCCGCCACATCCCGCTCGAGCGCCGCGTCATTCATGGTCGAGATCGCGACGTCCCCACGCGCATCGATTGCCAATGCCGAGGCCCCGGCAGCAGCCAGGGCCTCGGTCAAGATGTTCAGCTTGGCATCGCTATCCATTATTTGCCCCTGTCCGCAGCGACGTGCAACCGCCGACGGTCGTACGACCGAGTGTTTCAAAATTGAACGATATTGCTCACCAAACACTATAGGGCAGAAAGCGCCGTCCTGCGAGTATAGGTGTTGCCCCGCATCGCCATCCTGGCGGGGCGATAAGAGCTCTTCGGGACTTATAAACCTGCGGACAAGCCATACCCGCAAGAGCTCCTATCGCTCCACCGTGAGAATGCGCTCGCCAGCACGCAGCACGCAGCACGCAGCACGCAAATAAGCTACTTCTCTACCAGATTCCCAGCACGTGTTGCATTCCCAAACTCATGCACGCAATGCCAATCCAGCAGCAAAAGCCCAATGCGATGGGCTTGCCGCCCTTTTTGACCAGCTCGACGATATCGGTATTAAAACCAATAGCCGCCATGGCCATCACGATAAAGAACTTTGACAGCTCCTTGATGGGCGCCGTGATGGACACAGGAAGCTGAAACACCGTGGTGATCACGCTCGCCAGCACAAAGAACAGCACGAACATGGGAAACGCGCGTTTAAGCGAGAACGTGCTTTTGGCGTCGCCGCCGGCCTTGCGCGCCAGATGCATCTGCCAGCATGCGAGAACCAACGTGATGGGAATAATGGCCAGCGTCCTGGTGAGCTTGACCACCGTGGCGCTCTCGAGCGCATTGGCGCCGGGATGCATGCTGTCCCAAGCGCTCGCCGCAGCCGTTACGGACGAGGTGTCGTTGATGGCGGTACCGGCAAACAGGCCAAAGCCCTCGTTGGTCAGCCCGAGCATGCCGCCGAGCGTCGGAAACACGAGCGCCGCGATAACGTTAAACAGGAAGATGACCGAAATAGCCTGGGCAATCTCGCGATCGTCGGCATCGATGACGGGTGCGGTCGCAGCGATGGCAGAACCGCCGCAAATCGACGAACCCACACCCACAAGCGTCGCGATCTTGCCCGGCACGTTCATAACGCGGCAGAGCACAAAGGCGATGACAAGCGAGGTCGAGATCGTCGCCACGATAATCGGCAGCGACTGGGCGCCCTTGGACAGAATCTGGGAGAGGTTCATGCCAAAGCCAAGCAGGATAACCGCGTACTGCAAGACTTTTTTGGACGTATAGGTGACGCCGGCGGCGAGCTGTTCGCGACGATTCTTGGGAAAGACGAGCGCCAGGACCATGCCAAAGAGGATGGCGAATACCGGACCGCCGACCACCTCAACCTGTTTGCCGAGCAACGTCGCAGGAATGGCGATGATCAGGCAGAACAAGACGCCTTTCCAGCGCTCGCGTACGATATTTGCCAGTTGCATATGGGATTCCTTCTTTCTATTTCACGTTTGCGACGGCTTATGATACGGCAACATTGAGCGCAGCCTTGCGCAAACACAGACTAAGATGCCGCAATAGTTCTCGGGCGACAGCCGAATTACCCACCGCGGAGAGCTGATTCGCGGCATAATTAACAACTGACATATGAGTTTGATAGAACAGTTGCGAGGCGCTATGGAAGAATCGATGCACGTCGGCGAGCAGGAAACGAGTCTACAGGACCAGTCCTACCACACCATTCGACGCAAAATCGTCTACCTGGACTACAAGCCGGGCGAAAAGCTGGGCGTCAAGCAACTTTGCGATGACCTGGATATGGGGCGCACCCCCGTGCGCGAGGCACTGGTGCGTCTGGCGCAAGAGGGCCTGGTGCGCACCGTGCCCCAAAGCGGCACCTATGTCTCGCCCATCAACCTCACCCTTGCCGAGAGTGCCTGTTACATCCGCGAGCATCTGGAAAAGCAGGTGATTGTGGAGTGCTGTGCGCGCGCCACGTCGGCCGGCATCGAGCAGCTCGACCGCGCCATCGCGCTGCAGGAAAAGGCCATGGCCGATGAGGATCGCATCGGCTTCTTTTTGAGCGATAACCTCATGCATCACATGATTTTTAGCATCGCATGTCGCAGCACCGTGTGGTCGTGGCTCGAAGAGACCAATGCCGACCTGGAGCGCTTCCGCTGGCTGCGCGCTGCCACGCAGGTTCTCGACAATCAGGACATCGTGAACGAACACAAGCAGATTCGCCGCGCTATCGCCGGTCGCGACCCCATCGAAGCGAGCTTTTTGGTCAGCAAGCACCTGCACATGATGTTCCGCAACCAAACCGAGGTTCTGGACCAGTTCCCCGAGTACTTCGAGACCAGCAAGCTCCGCTAACCTGCCAAAAAGGGACAGGTTTATTTTGGCAGGTTTTATCTGGGCAAATCAAAACCACCCCTAAAAGGGGTGGTTTGCTCTTAGGGTATAACCCTTGGATTTCCGGCACGCGTCTAAAGGCGCCGGCCCTCACGGGGTTCGGGCCGCACTGCAGATTGACCCGT
>DBFDDV010000014.1:0-38573 GCA_048302525.1 Collinsella sp.
GCCCTTGATCCTGCTGACCCCCGTAATGTCCTTAAGATAAACAATCTCGGTGTGCTTGCCACCAAAAGTGCCCTTCTTGAGCACCTCGATGCGGTTAGGGTAGATCTTGACGTCTTTAAACCTACCCGAACCTTTGTCCTGGAACAGCAGCGTGTTGTTGTCCATACGCGTCACTCCCGTGGGGTTCGCTAAAACTGTCTCTATGGCCACATTTTAGTCACCGCAAGGCTCCCATGCGAAGTTGCCAGACAGCAAAGCAATTCGTGTCCGCGCGAGGCTTTAAACTAAATGCGATAAAGATGCATTCCACAAGAGGAAAGTGGGGCGACAGTGATGGGCGAACTGGTAAACCGTGGAGAATCGGCAATCGTGCCCGAAGGTTTTTACAAGCAGGTCTCCTCGATTCTCAACGCCGCTCGCGACAAGGCCTATACCGCCGTTAACTTTGCGATGGTTGAGGCATATTGGGAGATCGGCAAGAGTATTGTAGATGAACAGGGCGGAGAGGAGCGCGCAGCATATGGAGAGGCATTGATTGCAGGCCTCTCCAGAAGGCTTACCGCGGATTTCGGAAGAGGCTTTGGCATCGCAAACCTTCGCAATATGCGTCAGTTCTTTCTTGCGTTTCCAATTCGCGACGCACTGCGTAGCGAATTGAGCTGGACTCATTACCGCAGGTTGATGCGCATTTCCGACCCTGATGCTCGCACCTGGTACATGAACGAATGCGCCGATTCTCGTTGGAGCACGCGTCAGCTCGAACGCCAGATCAACACCATGTTCCGCGAGCGCCTACTTGCCAGCAAGGACAAGGAGGCCGTCACCCAGGAAATCCAAAAGAGCGCCCCGGCTCGTCGCCCCGAGGATATCATCCGCGACCCATATGTACTGGAGTTTTTAGGTTTCTCGGACGATACTGCGTTTCGCGAGAGCGATCTAGAGCAGGCGCTCATCACGCATCTTCAGAAGTTCCTGCTGGAGCTTGGCCGTGGTTTCGCTTTCGAGGCGCGCCAAAAGCGCATCACCTTTGATGGGCGCCATTTCTATATTGACCTTGTTTTTTACAACTATCTGATGCGCTGCTTCGTGCTCATCGACCTTAAGACGGACGACCTTACGCATCAGGACCTGGGCCAGATGCAAATGTATGTGAACTACTACACGCGCGAGCTCATGAACGAAGGCGACAATCCGCCCATAGGCATCGTGCTCTGCGCGGACAAAAGCGATTCGATTGTCGAGTACACGCTGCCCGAAGACAACGACCAAGTGTTTGCCGCCAAATACCTGCCGTATCTTCCAAGCAAGGAAGAGCTGGCGCGCGAACTAAGCGCCGAGTACCGCGCCATCAACGAAGCGACTAATGGCGAAACGCAAGAGTAGCAGCACGTTGCGACCGAAGCCACCGCAGCCGTCGCAGGCGCACTCGCGGTTGCGACGCACGCTACGAAACAATACCGGTCATGGACGCCGGCAACGACATTCTAGCCGTGGCTGGCGAGCGTGACCTGACAGGCAAAGACGCGGCCTTCGTCTGATGTGGGTCCATTGGCTGCCACAGAAAAGGGCCGGTTGCAGCCGGCCCTTTAGACGATAATACCTGCGTTGCCCGCGCTTCCGAAGTGTGACTAGCTGAAGAGCGGGTTCCGCGGCACAATCTGATTTTACCCAGTGAGGAGGCTCTTTTGCAGCCGCTCCACTGTTTATTTACATCTGGCACCCTCAAACAATCAGACGGCAGCCCGCACTCCTGAGAGCTGCCCCGCACCCCCGGCCATCACCTTACGGCAACAACCGGTGCTACTCCCCTACTTCCCAAATAGCGCACCCAGCAGACCGCGGCGTTTGGGCTTCTCCTCTCGGTAGGAACCCTCGACGGCGGCTGCAACCTGGCGCGGTTGCTCGCCGCCTCCACGGCGCACGATCTGGTACAGGAAGGGCGATTTAACGTATTTGACCTCGACGGGCGTGGCGTGTACGGTGCTCTCACCGGACAGATGCAGGCTCGGGCTGAGTGGTGCCACGATATGCGTTTCGCGCTTGTCGCTAAACACCACCGCGGCCGCGCGGCCCGTCTGGCCGTTTACGGCAATGCGCACCTGCTCGCCATCGCGGCCGTCTGTCGCCGGACGATCGACAAAGTAGACCGGCACCATCACCAGGCCGTCCTTATGCTTGCGGGCCTTGCGCGCCCAGGTGCGGATGCTCTTTTTATTGAGCCCCAGTACAGCCTCGGCGTCGTTGCCCGCAACGTCGAGCGCCAACTTATCAATGACCACCTGGTCCTTGGTAGACGCATCGACTGAGACAACGCGAAAGTCACCTTCCTGCATGGCGGGATCGAACGGACCGACCTTGGCAAAGTCCCACGGCTCCAAAATGCCCATGAGGCGAACGTCCAGGTAGTTTGCCCTGGGGTATGCCCAGTCGAGCACCTCGTAGTACACCAAGGCCTCCTTGCTCAGGCCCTTGCCCGGGAAGCTCGCCATCATGCGCAAGTCCGCCAGCGCCATGGGGAAATAGAAGAGCATCATGTCGTTTTGGATCGCGTCTTCCACGTCGTGCCCGGCAAAGGCATCCGGATACTGGCGCACCAGCTGCAGCGCGTTGGCACGTGCCTGCTGCGGCGAGATTTCGCAGGGAATACCCTGCTCGGGCACATACTCCGCACCAACGCCCATGGTCAGGCGCTTGCTAAACGTCCCCGGCTTGAGCAGGTCCGCAATGCCAATCTTATTGCCGCAGGACGGGCACTCAAACACACGCTGCGTTGACTCGCCCTCAAAGGACGCTCCGCAGAAGGGGCAAGGAATGCTCACATGCGTGGCCTCTTGGAACTCCTGCGCCGTGCCGCGATCCTCCCACAGCAGATGTTCCAGGACCGACTGATTGCGCCAGTGCGCATTGAAGAAATACCAGTCCGGGTCCTGCGGGCGCTCGAGTTGCGACACATGCGTGAGTTTGAGCAGTCCATCCACCACCGTCAACGGCGTATGGCGAATACCCAAAGCGCTCTTGGGCTCTCCGGCGTCCGCCTGCCACGGAACCACCGTGCCGCAATAGGCGCACTCAAAGCTGCGCTTAGCCTGGTGCGAGTACATAGGGCCGCCGCAGTTTTGACATTTAATGGCAAACATCTCGTCCATGGAAACGTCCTCCTTTGCACAGGGGCTGTCGACATTAAGTATGTCGAGCAAGCAGGCACATGCCCATACCCATGTGGCCCAAAATGGACCACCCAGGCAGACGAGAAGGCTCGCTCGTTAGCACCGGCAGACTATTGCTGCATTTTCTGAGCATCGGCGCACGGCGCCCCCGTGCGAGCTACACTATCCCCTTAAACATGATTGTGAGGACGACCGCTATGCTATTTGTAAATCGGCTGGTACATACGCTTGTTCCCGGCAGCGAAAGCGAGCCGGTCGATACCTCCCGCCGCACCAACGCGGGTTTTGCCGCAAGCCTCATCTGCATCGGCCTCAACATCACCCTGTGCCTGGCCAAGGGCATCGCGGGCCTGCTCGCTGGCTCTGTCTCGCTTATCGCCGATGCCTTCAACAACCTTTCCGACGCCTCGAGCAACATCGTGAGCCTGCTCGGGTTCCGCCTTGCCAGCCGCCCGGCAGACGAGGGCCACCCTTACGGCCACGGCCGCTACGAGTACCTGGCCGGTCTGTTTGTCGCCGTCCTGGTTTGCGCCGTCGGCATCAACCTGATCCTCGAGTCGGTCACCAAGATCATCAAGCCCTCGCCCACCGTGTATTCGGCGCTCTCCATGGCTGCCCTTGTTCTGTCCATGCTCGTCAAATTCTGGATGGCCGCATTCAACCGCGCGCTGGGTAACCGTATCGATTCCGAAACACTCATCGCCACGGCGCAGGACTCCAAAAACGACGTCACCACCTCGGGCTCGGTCTTAGTGGCGGCGCTTATTTCGCAGACGACCGGCTTTGACCTCGATGGCTGGGCTGGCCTGGGTGTGGGCATCTTCATCTGCATCAGCGGCATGGGCCTAGTGCGCGACGCCATCAGCCCGTTGCTGGGGCAAGCGCCCGACCCCAAGCTCGTCCAGGCAATCCGCGACAAGATCATGTCGTATCCGCAGGTCCTAGGCACGCACGACCTGATGGTGCACGACTACGGCCCCGGTCGTCAGTTTGCCAGCGCCCACGTGGAGATGCCCGGCGAGGGCGACGCATTTGAGCACCACGAGATCCTGGACACCATCGAGCACGACATCAAGCGCCAGATGGGCATTGGCATCACGCTGCACTGCGACCCCATCGCCACCACCGGCGACGACCTGCGCGGCTGGGTCAAGCGCGGCGTCATGCAGATCGATCCCGCGCTCTCCATCCACGACCTGCACGAGCACGACGGCTTTGTGTCATTTGACCTGGTGCGTCCCGACGGCTTTGACATATCCGACGAGGAGCTGCTGGAGCTCGTCACGCGCATCGTGCATGAGCGCCGGCCCGACGTCTCGTGCGTCGTCACGTTCGATTCGGGCTTTAGCTCGCCCGAGCGTCCGGCCGAGCAGCTGTAGCCCCGCTCCGCTCGTCCGCTAGTTTCCCTGCGCGCCCGAGATGCCGTTTTGCAGGGCGTTCCAGGCATCCGTCGCCATGCCGCCCAAGTTCTGCGCGGTATCGCCCAGGTTTTGTGCCGTGTCGCCCAGCTCTTGCGCCTTGTCTCCCAACTCCTGTGCCTTGTTGCTCAAGTCCTCCAGCGTGTTGGAGCTCGAGCTGTCGGTACCGCTTTGGCCGTCGGACGAGTTGCCTGAGCTGTTCTTGTGCGTGAGCTGAATTTCGAGGTTGCCGCTGTCGTTATAGTAGGCAGAAGTAACGACCCAGTTGGCATCGACGACGGGCGTTGAGCCATCATCAGTCAGGACCACGGCATTCGAAAGATAGGCGCCGCGCGACTTGAGGATCTTCTTGGCGTTGGACCAGTACTGCCCCGGGATATCACTCAGATCGACGGTGCTAGACGAGGCGGACTCGGTTTGCTCGGCAGTGGTATCGGCCGTTGAACTCCCTCGCTTGTTGAGCATGCCCGACACGATGGCAAACACAACCGACAGCGCAAAGAAGATTGCCAGCACGATGAGGATCTTCTTGATCACGCTCGACGAACGCGACGGCTTCTTCTCCTCGTCCTCGCCATATTGCGGAATCGACTTGGGGTACTCGCGATACGGCTCGCGCGACTCGTAGCGAGGCTGCGCCGTGCGAGGCATATACGTCGTCTGCTGAGGCTGCGGAATGGGATTCTGCGGCAGGTCATCATAGGGATTCGGCGTCGAGGCAGCATAAGAATCCTGCGGCGCGTAATCAAACGGATCCGGGGCTGCGTTGCCATAGGGGCCTTGCGAAGATGCAGCGTAAGAATCCTGCGCCGTGTCGCCATAGCCCATAACCCGGGTGGGCTCGGCAGAAGGCTGCGTCGCGGCGGGGTCGGTATAACCGGGGTTGGGAACAACGCGGGTCGCATCGGCGCTATCGCCAACCTGCGCGGAACCGTAGCCGCCCATCACGGTTGTCTTGTCCTGATCCATGCAACGATTCCTTTCCGTCGCGCGTGAGCCTCAAGCTATCCATGCATTCTACCCGCGCAAAAGCCTATGACGGGCAGAGTCCGTCGGTATCTACAAGACATGCGCGGGCCTAAGAATCAAAAAGCCCCGCCGTGCCTTGTGGGCGCGGCGGGGCGGGCTAGCAGCTATGGACAGCAGGCTTAGAACAGGCCGGTGATGTTGCCGTCGTTGTCGACGTCGATGTTTTCGGCCGCGGGCACCTTGGGCAGACCCGGCATGGTCAGAACACTGCCGGTCAGCGCGACCACAAAGTGGGCGCCGGCAGAAACCTTGAGCTCACGCACGGTGATGCGGAAGTTCTCGGGAGCGCCCAGGGCCTTGGCGTTGTCGCTAAAGCTGTACTGCGTCTTGGCGACGCACACCGGCAGGTTGCCAAAGCCGTTCTCGCGCAGCTCGGCGAGCTGGCGCTTGGCGGCCGGCGTAAAGTCAACGCCGTCGGCGCGGTAGACCTTGGTGGCAATGGCCTCGAGAGCGTCGGCCACATCGGCGCCGTCCTCATAGGCAAACTTGAGCTCACTCGGCTGCTCAATCAGACGCATAACCTCATCGGCCAGCTCGAGCGCGCCCTCGCCGCCCTTGGCCCAGACCTCGGATAGCTTAACGTTGACGCCGAGCTTCTGGCACTCGGACTCGATGAGCGCAAGCTCGGCCTCGGTGTCCGTCGGGAATCGGTTGATGGCGACCACGCAGGGCAGACCATAAACGTTCTGGATGTTGTCGACGTGACGCAGCAGGTTGGGCATGCCAGCCTTGAGTGCCTCGAGATTCTCCTCGTTGAGGTCGGCCTTGGCGACGCCACCGTTGTACTTCAGCGCACGAGCGGTCGCGACGATCACGACAGCGCTGGGGCGAACGCCCGTCATGCGGCACTTGATGTCGAGGAACTTCTCGGCACCCAGATCGGCACCGAAGCCGGCCTCGGTAATAGCGACATCGCCAAAGCGCATCGCCATACGCGTGGCCATGATAGAGTTGCAGCCGTGGGCAATGTTGGCGAAGGGACCGCCGTGGACAAACGCGGGCGTGCCCTCGAGCGTTTGCACCAGGTTGGGCTTGAGCGCGTCCTTAAGCAACGCGGCCATGGCACCCTGGGCCTTGAGGTCGCGGGCACGGACGGGCTCGCCGGCAAAGCTATAGCCGACGACAATCTCACCCAAGCGTTCCTTGAGGTCGTTGATGCTCGTAGACAGGCACAGGATTGCCATGACCTCGGAGGCGACGGTGATGTCGAAGCCGTCCTCGCGCGGCACGCCCTGGGCCTTACCACCAATGCCATCGATAACATGGCGCAGCTGACGGTCGTTCATGTCGACGACGCGCTTCCAGGTGATGCGCTTAACGTCAATACCGAGCTGATTGCCCTGCTGGATGTGGTTATCAAGCATGGCGGCCAGCAGGTTGTTGGCAGCACCGATAGCGTGGAAGTCGCCGGTAAAGTGCAGGTTGATATCCTCCATGGGGATCACCTGAGCCCAGCCGCCACCGGCAGCACCGCCCTTAACGCCAAAGACAGGGCCGAGCGAAGGCTCGCGCAGGGCCACGGCACTCTTGACGCCGCGGCGACGCAGGCCATCGGCCAGACCGATGGTCGTGGTGGTCTTGCCCTCGCCCGCAGGCGTTGGGTTGATAGCGGTCACGAGAACGAGCTTGGCCTGGTGATCAGTCGGCTCGTTGAGCAGTGAATAGTCGACCTTAGCCTTGTCGAAGCCGTACGGAATAAGGTGCTTAACGTCGACGCCGGCGTTCTTGGCCACCTCGGTAATAGGCAGCGGCGTGACAGAACGTGCGATTTCGATGTCAGTAGGCATGGGCGGTCCTTTCGTTACCGAATGAGAAAAAGACCAATTCAGCATAGCACGGGCGCGCAATAGTAAAACGCCCATAACCGATGAACGGCGATATGTTTACCCGATGCCCAGCGATAGCCTACAGATGCGCTAAAACAAGCCCATTCCTACAGGGTCGGTTCAATACCCAAATGCTCAAAGGTGCGGAGGGTTGCCTGACGGCCCTGCGGCGTACGAATCATCAATCCGCACTGCAGCAAATAGGGCTCATAGACATCCTCGAGCGTGCCCGGGTCCTCGCCCACCGCGCTGGCAAGGGTCGTAAGTCCCACGGCACGACCGGAGAACGTCTTGGCGAGCGTCTCCAAGATACGAATATCCATCCAGTCCAGACCGAGCTCGTCGATCTCGAAGAACTCGAGCGCCTGGCGGCAGATATCGAGCTCGATGGGGCCGTTGCCGCACACCTGTGCGTAATCGCGCACGCGCTTGAGAAGGCGGTTGGCAAGACGTGGCGTGCCGCGCGAACGCGAGCCGATCTCGAGTGCACTGGGATGGTCGATCGTCACGCCCAGGATAGTCGCCGAGCGCGTCACAATCTGGGCGAGCTCCTCGACCGTGTAGTAGTCCAAGCGATACGAGATACCAAAGCGATCGCGCAGCGGGCCCGTGAGCATGCCCGAACGGGTCGTGGCCGCCACCAGCGTAAACTTGGGGATATCCAGGCGAATAGAACGTGCGGCCGGGCCTTTACCGATCACAATATCGAGCGCAAAGTCCTCCATCGCGGGATACAGGACTTCCTCGACCGAACGGTTAAGACGGTGGATCTCGTCGATAAACAGCACGTCACCCGGCTGCAGGTTGGTAAGGATAGCCGCCAGGTCGCCGGTGCGCGCGATGGCAGGGCCACTCGTCGCCTTGATCTGAGCGCCCAGCTCGTTGGCGATAACGGTGGCCAGCGTGGTCTTGCCCAGGCCCGGAGGACCCGAGAAAATCACGTGGTCGAGCGTCTCGCCACGGCTCTGCGCCGCTTCGATCAACACGCGTAGGCTCTGCTTGATGTGCTCCTGGCCACAGTAATCGTCCAGGCGCTGGGGGCGCAAAGTGCGGTCGACATCGAGATCCTCGGCCGTCAGCTCCGAGCCCACCATGCGCTCGCCGTGCGCCATGGATGCCGCCGGCGAGTTGCCGGGCGTCGCCCACAGGTCCTGAGAGTCATCGGCTTCCCACATCACGCATCCATTCCGAGTCGCTTAAGCGCCGCGCCGAGCAGATCCTCGACACGCATATTCTGCCCATCATACCCGCTCAGGGCAACATCGGTCTCCTGCGGGCTAAAGCCCATGGAAAGGAGCGCCGCACGGGCATCATCGATGGCCGAGGGAGCAGCAGCGGGCACGGGCATCGCAACCTGGCCGGGAATCACGTCGACCGGCACAAAGCCCTTATCCTTGGCAAAGGTGCTCTTGAGTTCCAGGATCAGGCGCTGAGCTGTCTTTTTGCCCACACCGGGTACCTTGGCCATGCCCTTGTCGTCCTCGGCCATCACCAGCGAATACAGCTGCCCCACGGTATAGGTGGAAAGCACGGCAAGCGCCAGGCGCGGGCCAACGCCCGAAACGGACACGAGCCGGTCGAACAACATGCGCTCATCCTTTGAGGAAAAACCGAAAAGTGTCATGGCGTCCTCGCGCACCTGCATACGCGTGTAGAGGCAGACCTCGCCACCGGGCGTCGGCAACGTGGCCGCAGTGCTGCCCGAAATGCCGAGCTCAAAGCCAACGCCCGACACATCGACGACAGCAGAGCTCATCGTGGCCTCGACAAGCGTTCCGTGGAGCTGGGAAATCATCAGTATCCGGTTCCTCTCTGTTGATAGAACTCGCCACCGGTGAGGGCGCGGGTGCGGCTGAGGTTTACGTGGCAGATGGCGCAGGCCAGGGCATCGGCGGCATGGTCGGGATGCGGGTCGTGGTCGAGCTGTGTGAGCGTGCGTACCATGTAGGCGACCTGCCGCTTGTCCGCGGCGCCGGTGCCCACCACAGCCTGTTTGATCTGCATGGGCGTGTACTCGCCAATCTCGAGCGCGCATTCCGAAAGCGCGACGAGTGCAGCACCGCGGGCATGCGCCGTGGGGATGGCCGAGCGAACGTTGGCGCCAAAGTAGATGCTCTCGACAGCAGCCGTGTCGGGTCGATAACGCTCGACGACATCCTTAAGGTCATGGGCGATATGCGACAGGCGCACCGCGAGCGGACTTCCGGCACTGGTCTCGATGCAGCCATAGGCACGGCAGCGAACCTCGCCACGCCGCTCCTCGATAATCCCCCAACCCGTATGAGCCAAACCGGGGTCAATGCCCAAGATAACCAAGCCAACCTCCCCTCGCCACAAGCACAGCGCAAGACAAGGCCCCGCGCATCATTCACGAACGTCTGTTCTAGAATAACACAATGGGGCCAAGATGCTTAGTTGAAGTATCGGGGTTGAGAGCGAATCCTATCCCATAATTAGTTCTGCGAGAAAAAGGGGAACTGCCTCGGATCCACTGGCGGGTGCGACATCGGTCCGCTCTGGGGCTCACCCTGCGAGCCGCCCTGACCGCCCATCATCTTATCGATGGCGTCCTGAACTTCGCCCTCGAACTTTTTCATTCCCTCGTGCAAACGACGCTGACCGTCCTCAGAGCGCAGCTCCTCCATTTGCTCGGGCGAAATACCCAGTAGCTCGCCCAGCACGCCCATCATCTCGTTTCGCACGCGCTCGCTCGTATCCTCGTCGGCAAAGCGGCGCACCTCGGCGCGCGCCAGCGAATCGACCGTCATACGCTCCTTGCCGTTAAGCCCCAGGTCGGACCACGCGAGCATATACGGCCAGGCACGCTCGGCAAACGAACGGGCCGAGACGATCGGCGTCGTCGGCAGCATGCGACGGGAAGCCTCACCCTGTCGAACGAGCATCAGCAGCAGCGAGCAAGCCTCGGGCTTGCCGGCGGCCATTGGGATGTCGTCGAAAGATCGATTGCGGTCCACGTGCGCCTCGAGCGCGCCATCGACCTCACCCGGCTCAAGCCCGCCGAGCAGCTGTGCCGCGCGGTCGAGCATATCAACCGGGCCGTCGAGCGTCGAGAGCGCCTGCGCCAGCACGCGCTCCATACAATCTTCCACTGCGTTGAGCGTCACGAGCTCTTGGGGCACCACGGCAGACGTGCGGTTGCGCACACGCGCCACAAACTCAAGCGTCGACAGGTACACATCGCCAAAGGGCGCAAAGTCGCCCTGGTAGCCGCCGCAAAGCGCCGGCGCCGCCAGCGCGTACTCGGTTTTGGACAGCGGGCTCAGCGCCATCGCACCCAGCTCGAGCGCCGTATCTTCCAGCATGAGGCCCAGCGTGCGCGAGCGCAGGCGCTCGGCATCGCCCGCCGACACGTCGCGATCGAGCACGCGCGCCGCATCCGGTGCATCGCGCTCGACGGTGCGAATGTGCAGACGCTCGGCGATGGCGCGGACGGCGGCACAGCGGGCAGCCTCGGCTTCTTCCTGCGCCGGCGTAAAGATACGGTTGCGCCCCAGCACCAGGCCAATCACATTGCGCGGGCCCAGAGCGTCGACGGCCAGCGCCGCCAGCAGGGACGACGGCAAGTCACCCTCGAGTGCCACCACAGCACGCGACGCACCGTGGGCTCGGGCGTTGTCGCGCACGGCGAGCACCAGCGCCTGCCACAGCCACTCCTCGGAACGGAACTCGGGCAGTTCGTGATCCTCCAGGGCATCGAGCATCACGCCGCGCTGAATCTCCTGAACCAGCAGGCTCTCCTCAAAGCACGGCGCCTGGGCCACCACGCGACCGCAGTCGTCGAGCACAAACGAACCGCCGGTATACACCGACTCGTCATAGGCACCGACCGGCGCCATGCAGGCAAACCACACGCTGCGCTTGGATGCGATCTTGCGGTAGGCGCCGCTGCGAACGGCAGCAATGGCGGCAGTCTCGCGGTCGGTCATGTCAAACGCGTTGAATTGGAAATACGCAATGAGGTCAACACCGGTCGGCAGCATCTCAAGTTCGCGGTCCAAGTCAAAAATCACGGCGATGCGCACGCCGTCCACGTCGAACACCGGCGGCGCCCAACGTGTGTCGTTGTTCTCGCCACGCTGCAGGGCAATGCTCGAACGCGCCGGCACCACATGACCGTCCTTGAGCATCATGTAGTCGAGCAGCGGCTGGCCCTCAAACGAAACCGCCGCGGGCACGATGCAGATCATGTCAAGCTCCTGGATACGCTCGGCGACACCAGTCAAACCGGCAAGCACGTCGTGCTCAAAGTCGGCAGCGCCCACCAGGCCACCGGGCATGGCGCCCATAAAGAGCGGGGCCGGAACGCACAGCACGCGCGCCCCGCGCTCGTGGGCCAGACGAGCCTGGTCCTCGATGCGGCCGCAAATGCCCTCAATATCACCCAGGCGCATATCGATCTGTGCAAGCGCGAGCTTCATGCCCCAGCCCTTTCCGTCGTAAACCATCGAAATCGTAGTAAAAGCGCCGGCCGCATAATGCAGCCGGCGCTTGCATGTGCATATGCTAGCTATGATACCCCGAGCGGGGGCGCGCTCCTAGAATGTCGCGGACCACAGCCCGTGCAGGTTGCAGTAGGCATAGACGGTACCGGTCTTGGAGCCGCCCGCGAAAAACGTCGCGGGTTTCATGCCGGGCTCAAGGTAATGAACCTCTAAGCGGCCCTCGGCCTCAAGCGCAATCCACTCAATGTAGTGTTCGGGCAGGCTGGGGTGCTCGACCGAGCCAACGCGTGCACGAATCACGTGACCGTCGCGCTCGGTCTCGACAACAGGCACGTGCTTCTCGTGCGCCGCGTCCTCAGTGTTTGCGGTCAGTTCCGTGCAACCGGCAGGGGTCGCAACGTCGTCGCCAAGGGCAGCGATGAGCTTACCGTCGGGGTCCTTAAAGAATTTCGCCATGATGTTCTCCTTTGCTGATGTGCCAATGTTCTTGATGGTTCTTATGCCCAAAGGCAGACAAACCATCCACGGCATTGCAAATGAACACATAACGGATCAGGCAAGCGGTCGGGCCAAAATGCGTCGACCGTCCTGCCCACTCCAGCAGTCCCACCCCGCGCGCGGCTAGCGCCCGTCGCCGCCGAGAAGCGCCAGAACATCCTCGCGCGTGAACAGTGCCGACGAGATGCCGTCGCCGCCGAGTACGCTGTTGACCAGGTCGCGCTTGGACTCCTGCATCTGCATAATGCGTTCCTCGATCGTGTCCTTGGCGATGAGCTTGTACACGGTCACGGTATGCTGCTGGCCAATACGGTGTGCACGATCAGTTGCTTGGTCCTGCGCCGCCACGTTCCACCACGGGTCGTAGTGGATGACCACGTCGGCAGCCGTCAAGTTAAGGCCCACGCCGCCCGCCTTGAGCGAAATCAAAAAGACCGGAACCTCGCCCGCTTGGAACTGCGCGACCATCTTGGCGCGGCTCTCCTTAGACGAAGCGCCCGTGAGCTTAAGGAAGGCGATGTCCTCCTTGGCCAGGCGCTTACCGATAATACCGAGCATACCCGTAAACTGGCTGAACAACAGGATGCGATGTCCGCCGTCGAGTGCGCCGTGCACGAGCTCCATGCACGTATCGAGTTTGGCGCTCCCCGCCTTGTAATCCTCGTAGTGCAGACGCGGGTCGCAGCAGATCTGGCGCAGCTTGGTGAGCTCGGCGAGCACCTTGAGCTTGTCCTTCTTAAACTCGGATGCCTCGCGATGCTGCACCTGTTGGGCGATGCGGTCCTGGTTGGCCAGGTAGAGTTTGCGCTGCTCGCCGGTGAGCTGCGCCATGACCGTATCCTCGATCTTCTCGGGCAGGTCGGCCACCACGTCTTCCTTGACACGGCGCAACACAAACGGCGACACGAGCGCTTGCAGGCGAGCGGCACTGTCGCCCTCGGCATGCTCGACCGGGCTTTCGAAGCGCTTGGCAAACGACTCGCGCGTGCCGAGCAGGCCCGGCATTAAAAAGTCGAAGATGCTCCAGAGCTCGGATAGGCGGTTTTCGATGGGCGTGCCCGTCAGGGCAAAGCGCACGCCGGCAGGCAGGCGCTTTGCGGCGCGCGCCACCTGGGTGAGCGGGTTTTTAATGTACTGGGCCTCATCGAGCACCACGCGGGCAAAGTCCCGCTCGGCATACTCGTCGATATCGCGGCGCATGAGGTCATACGACGTCACGACCACGTTATGCTCGTCGGCGCCTGCTATCTGCACGCGGCGTTGAGCCTTGGCGCCCACGATGGCGCACACATCCAGCGAGGGCGCAAAGCGCTCCAGCTCGGCAGTCCAGTTGTACACGAGTGAGGCTGGGCATACCACGAGCGTGGGCTTGTTGTCCCCCGCCTCCACGCGCACCAGGATATGCGCGATCATCTGGAGCGTTTTGCCCAGGCCCATATCGTCGGCCAAGATACCGCCGAGGCCCAGATGCTCAAGCGAGCCGAGCCACTGGTAGCCGTCGACCTGGTAGCCACGCAGCGTGGCCTTGAGCGAGGCGGGTACCGTAAAGTCCATCTTGCCGAGCGTGTCCAGACGCTCGACGGTACGGCGGAACGCAGCGTCGCGATCGGCCTCGAGCGCGGGCGTGCGCGCGAGCATGCTATCGACGAACAGGGTGCTCGACGCGGGAAGCGACACGCCGTCGAGCAGGTCAACAGCATCGACCCCCAGATCCTCGGCAAGGCCAAACGCGGCTCGGGCACCCTCGTCCAAACGAATGATGTCGCCGGACGTAAGGCGCGCAAACGTCTGGTGACGCTTGTAGGAGTCGAGGTAGATGGCAAGGTCTGACGCCGAAAGGCCGCTCGCGCCCAGTTCGACGTCGAGCAGATTGCTCTTGACGGTCGCACGAACCGAGAGCTTGGGCGCGGGTCGCACCGAAATCTGGCGCAGACGGTCGCTGAGCATGACCTCACCCAGCTCGGACAGGGCGGACAGGCCCTCGGTCAGCAGGCAGAACAAGCTCTCGTCATCGCGCTCCTCAAACGCCAGACCGCCCTCGTAGAAATCGAAGTACAGGGCCGCCGTGTCCATAACACGAAACTCTGCCACCTCGTCGCGGGGCGGCACGCCGGGGCGTTGCTCTTCGAAGGGGCTGCCCGGAGCGCCCAGGCTAAAGAGATCTGCCGACCAGTCGCCGTAGGCAACCGTAATTTTACAGGTCACAAGCCCATCGTCGACGCCGATCGCCATAGCAAAGCTCGGCTCGGGCGCCACGGTATCGAGCGCGGCGGGCGCGGTAAGGTCGGTATAGTCGCGCAAAATGGGCAGCGCCATACGACAGAACTCCCCCACCTGGTCGACAGCGATATGGATCGGCGTGCGACAGGGCAGTAAGCGCGATAGGAACGGCGCCGCATGCTGGGCAAACGCTACATCGGCGCGGCGCGCACGGCGGGTGTCGACCAGATAGGCAACGTCGCCCGAAGCAAAGCAGTATGCATCGGCCGGCAGGCGTAGATCGTAGCTGCCACCAGCCGCCGGCGCGATTTTGGCGGCAAGGAGCGGTGGGCGCTCAGACAGCGCCTCGTCCTCCCCTTCTGGAGGCATCTCAACCGCCACGTCATAGGTGCGATGCGTCGTCGTCCCCCGCGACCAGGCGGGCTCAAAAGAGATGGTCTGGCCGCGCAACAGGTCCAGCACATATACGATGCTATGCTCGGACAGCGGCAACTGACGCTCGGCGACAAAACCGCTGCGGGCAAAGTCGTACGACGCCGAACGCGAGCTTGTGATGTCATCGAGATAAGCAACTGTCGTCACGACAAGGTTGAGCAGCTTTGTCGACACGTCTTCGAAGGCTTCGGGCGTATGGACAAACGTGAGCTTCTTGCCGTACGAGAAGGTGCCACCGCGCACGTAGGCATCGGCCATGCCGTCGATGTCCTTGACCACGTAGGAGACCGATCCACAGCGAATGCGAAGCTCGAGCGCCCAGCTAAAGCGGTCGGCAAACAGTGGATTGTAGTACGGCACCAGCGAGGGCTCCAACACCGCCTTGGGGGCATCGGGATCCACACTGCCGGCGAGCTTGCGGCGCATGCTCGCCAGCTCATCCATGCGCGCGTCCGAAAGATCGGAGAGCGCTGCCATGAGGCTGGGACTCGTGGGAACGGGCGCCGGAAAGGGAAAGTTGGGATTGACGGCCGGCGCTTTGGGCGCGGTGCGCGCAGGCTGTTTCGGCTGCGCCGTAAACGTGCGGACCGGCGTGCGCAAACCTTCGACGGGCTCGGCGCCGCTGGCATCCAAATACGCCAGAGCTGTGGCAATAGCGTGCTTGCACATACCGGGGTAACGATAGGCGGCGGGGCAATCGCAGTCGTAGTCGATCACCTCGCGCTCGTCCATGTCGAGCGCCACGTGCGTCTTGTACAGGTCGCCGCGCGAACCGCGCACCGAGCCCTCAACCGTCACGTTTTTGGAGAAGCGCGAGCCGCTGTCCTCGATCGACAGCACGGCGCCGTTGAGCATGAGCGAACGCCCCTTCATAAAGGTGCCGCTCAACGCCGCCTCTTTGCGAAGCGCCTGCACAAACGTCCCCTGCGCCATCACTTCCTCCAATCTCACCCGGGGTAGCTTAGATAACCGTCACGCGGCCTTGGTTGCCGACGATGGCCTTTGCCTCTGCCAGCAGCGGAATCGAGCGTGCGTTGACCTTGGCCGGCACCTCGGCACGCAGTACGCGCCCGTCCACCTGCTCGATAAAGATCTCCACGCGGTCGCCGCCCGGGTTGGCGGTAAGCACCGTGGCAAGACGCGCCATATTGCCCTGGCTAAAGCGGCTGTTGGGCACCATGACCTCAAACACCTTGGGCTTGTTGTTCTCCTCGTTAAGCTCAAGCGGCACGATCTCCTGCGCGATGATCTGGTCGCCGCGGTCCGAACGCTCGAGCTTGCCCTTAATGCGCACAAACGCATCGGACAGCTGTGCACCGGTCTCGGGATCGACCTCGCCGTACAGGTACCCCTCGGCCTCCTTGTAGGTCTTGGGGAACACCACGACCGTGGCCTCGCCTTCCATGTCCTCGAGCTGCACGATGCCCATGGGGTCACCGTTTTTGGTCACGCGCTTGGACACGCTCGAGACCATGCCGGCCCACCACAGCGCCTTGCCCTCGGGAATCTCCTGGTTGATGGTACCGCCCGTGGGGTTTTGCACCTCGTAGCCGGTGTCGATCTGCGAGAACGAGAAGTCGCGTGCCTTGGCTAGTGCATATTCAAACGGGCGCAGCGGGTGGTCCGAGACATAGATGCCCAGGACCTCCTTCTCCTGGCTCAGCTTAAGGTGACGGTCCCACTCCTGGCCATCCGGATCGGGCACGCTCACCTCAAAGCCCGAACCCTCAACATCGCCGAACATGTCGAAGAACGACGTCTGGCCGCTCGCACGATCCTTTTGGCGCTTCACGGCGGCATCGATGATGTTCTCGGGGTTGTTCTTATCCACAAAGTGCATCATCTGGCGGCGCGGATAACCCGTGGAGTCGAAGGCGCCTGCCTTGATGAGCGATTCGATCACGCGACGGTTGGCCTGGCTCGAGTCCACGCGCTCGACAAAGTCGTGCAGCGTCTTAAACGGGCCGCCCGCCTCGCGCTCGGCGATAATCGCCTGCGCCACGCCGGTGCCCACGCCGCGGATGCCGGCCAAACCAAAGCGCACGCCCTCCTTGGTGGCCGTGAACTCGGTACCGGACTCGTTGACATCTGGCGACAGCACGGGGATGCCGTCGTGACGGCATGCCGAGACGTAGTGAACGATCTTGTCGGTCTTGCCCGTGTAGGACGTCAGAACGGCCGCCATGTACTCGTGCGGATAGTGCGCCTTGAGCCACGCTGTCTGCATAACCAAGATGGCGTAGCCGGCGGAGTGCGACTTGTTAAAGGCGTAGGACGCGAACTCGAGAACATCGTCCCAAATCTTCTGGGCGACCTCGCGCGTGTAGTTGTTCTTGATAGCGCCGTTCATCCAGTGGTCGTAGGTGGTCTCGTCCGAGCCATCCTCCCAGTGGAGCACCGTCGACGTGAGCAGCTTGATCTTCTTCTTAGCCACGGGCTTACGGATACGCGAGTCCGATTCGCCCTTGGAGAAGCCGCACATCTCGACGGAGATGAGCATAACCTGCTCCTGGTAGACCATGGTGCCGTAGGTTTCGCCCAGGATGTCGTCCAGACGGTCGTCATAGGAGACCGCCGGCTCCTTGCCGTTCATACGGTTGATGTAGGACGAGACCATGCCGGCGCCCAGTGGGCCCGGGCGGTACAGGGCGATCAATGCCACGACGTGCTTGTACTCGGTGGGCTTCATGTTCTTGATCGTGGCCGTCATGCCGGCGGACTCGACCTGGAAGACGCCGGCGGTGTGGCCGGAACCCATGAGCTTAAAGATCTCGGGATCGTCAAAGGGGATCTCTTCCTCTTTGATGTCGATGCCGAAGTTCTTTTTGATGTTTGCCTTGGCCTTGGAGATAACCGTCAGCGTGCGCAGGCCCAAGAAGTCCATCTTGAGCAGGCCCATGTCGGCAACGGTATGGCCCTCGTACTGGGTAATCTCGACGCCGCCCTTGGTGTCGAGCTTGGTGGGCACATGCTCGTTGACGGGGTCGCGGCAGATCAGAACGGCGCACGCGTGCACGCCCTCGCCACGGGTGAGGCCCTCAATCGAGAGCGCCGTGTCGATGATGCGGCGGGCGTCGTCGTCCTTTTTATAGGCCTCGGCAAAGTCGGGGTTAAACAGATCCTCTTTGCCGGGTTGTTTTTCGAGTACTTGCTTGAGCTTGACCTTGGGATCGCTCGAGACCATCTTGGACAGGCGCTGGCCCATGTAGACCGGGTAGTCCAGAACGCGCGCGGCGTCGTTGATGGCCTGCTTGGCCTTGATGGTCGAGTAGGTGATGACGTGGGTGACCTTCTCGGGGCCGTAGAGCTGGCGAACGTGCTCCACGACCTCGAGGCGCCGCTCATCGTCGAAGTCCATATCGATATCGGGCATCTCGGTACGCTGCGGGGACAGGAACCTCTCGAACATCAGGCCGTTCTCGAGCGGGTCGAACGCGGTGATGTTCATGGCGTAGGCGACGATAGCGCCGGCGGCCGAGCCACGGCCGGGGCCGACGCCGATGCCGTTGTCCTTGGCCCATTGCACGTACTCGGCAACGATGAGGAAGTAGGCGGCAAAGCCCTTGTCGCAGATGACCTTGTATTCGTACTCAAAGCGCTCTTTGATGTTGACGCCGCCGATCTCGCGCGTGGCCCAGTCGTCACCGTAGTGCTGGCGCAGGCCCTTCTCGCACTCGCGGCGGAACTGGCTCTCGTGCGTCTCGCCGGGATCGAGCAACGGGAAGCGCGGCAAGATGATGGAGTCCCAGTCCAGCTCAACGTAGCACTTGTCGGCAATCTCGAGCGTGTTGTCGCAGGCCTCGGGGCAATACGGGAACATCGCCCGCATCTCCTCCTCGGTCTTCATGTAAAACTCCGAGCCGGTCATGCGCATGCGGTTGGGGTCGTCGACCTTGGCGTTCATGCCAATACACATGATGACGTCCTGCACGGGCGCATCCTCGCGGCGCAGGTAGTGGAAGTCGTTGGTGGCGATGACCTTGACACCCACCTGTTTGGCAATGTCGATGAGCGTGCGGTCCATCTGCTCGTCGGTCAGGCCGTTGTCGGTGGTAATGCCGTGTTCCTGGATCTCGATGTAAAAGTCGCCAGGGTCGAAGGTGTCGCGGAAGGTCTCGGCCCACTTGATGGCGCCCTCCATGTCACCGCGGTCGATGTATTTGGGAATGATGCCCGCGATGCAGGCGCTCGTGCAGATCATACCCTTGGCATGGCGACGCAGGTTGTCGAGCGTCACGCGCGGCTTGTAGTAAAATCCCTGCACAGCGGCCTCGGAGACCGTCTGCATCAGGTTGACGTAGCCCTCCTGGTCCTTGGCCAGAAGAATCATGTGGTAGAGCTCGGGCTTATGGTCGCGGGCGAGCGTCTCGTCCGGCGTAAAGTAGACCTCGCAGCCAAAGATGGGTTTGATGACCAGGGGCGGCTTGAGCTCGTCGATGTTGCCCTTCTCGTCCCACATGGCCATGTCCTTCACATACTGGGCATGCTCGCGCGGGCTTTCCTCGGGATCGGGCTCCACCAGCTCGTCGCGGCGGTCCTTTTCCAAGAAGGCCTTGTCGTGACTCCAGGTTTTGTACTCGGGCGTGTTGTGGTTAACGGCGTCGCAGGCCAGCGCCAGGTCGGGCACGCCATACATGTAGCCGTGGTCGGTAATGGCAACGGCGGGCATGCCAAGCTCAACGGCACGGTTGACCATATCCTGGATACGGGTTGCGCCGTCGAGCATGGAGAAAACAGTGTGATTGTGCAGATGGACGAATGCCATGTAATGAGCTCCGATGCGGGTTCGTGATCTTAGGGTTACGATTCTACCGCACAGCGCGGACGGCACCCGAACCTAGCCCAAACCCACACGGCTCCTCTTGCAGTTGCGGTGAAATGCGGACTGTTTGGCGGCTTTTTTGACCAAAACAGTCCGTATTCCACCGCAAGTTATCTGAGGACTAGAGGTTGTAGGTGACCACTTGAGGTTCGGCGGGATTGACGAAGATGGTTGGATTCGCCCGCTCCACGCGAACGAACTTGACGGTCACGACCTCAAAGCCCGCCTTGTGCAGAACGTCGGCGTAAACGCGCGCCTGCAAGGCGTGTTTCTCGAGCAGCTGCTCCGGCGTCTCATCCGGCGTGCCGCCCGTCTTGCAGTCGATGACCAGTGCGCGCGACGGATCCGCCGGGTCGGTTGCCAAGGCATCGATGGCGCCCTCGGCATAGGCGCCGTAGCGGGCGATATCCTCGTCCTCGCAGCCCAGCGAGAAGAACGGCACCTCGGCACGGATGCACGGCCACGCGAGCAGCTCGGCACGAACCGACGACTTGAGCCAGCGATCCAGAGCGACATCGAAGCGCTCGCGCTGTTCCGGCGTCAGGCGCCACAAGCGAGCCAGGGCGTCGGCACGCTCAACGGGCAGCGCATCGGCACCCATCTCGATGAGCCACTGGCAAGCGGCGTGGAAGGCCGAGCCCAGCGCCATGGGGTTGCCGGCGGGCTCGACAGCAGCCACGTCCGCATCGGCCATCTCCGAGCCATCCGACTCCGCATCATCGCCGGACTCGTCCATGGGAACAAGCGCCTCGGCGGCACGGTCCTCGGACTCGGCATGCAGCGCCACGGCAATTGACGAGTAGCTATACGAGTCACGCACCGGGAACGGACAGATGCCCATGCGCACGCCCACTGCCTGGGGATACACGAGCTCAAACGCATCGGGCTTGGGGTCGGCAGGACCGGGCACAGTTGAGCGCGCAGCATTATCAGCGACATCGACATCGCCGCGAACGAGCCTGCCCTCGGCATCCAGCGAAGCGTTAGCCTCAAACGCCTGCTCACCAAACGTAAAGTCCGCCAGCGAAATGAGCTCGTAGTCGCCCGGCTGGGAGTTGTCGAACACCAGACGGTCGCTATCGAGCTGCGGCATGTCCAGACTATCGGTCGGCAGGATGCGGCGCAGCACGTCGTAGGTCAGATCCGTCTCGACATCGAAGGTCGGCGCCATCACCTTGCCGCGGCTCACACCGGCATCCATCGCCAAGATCACCAGCTCGCCCGCTCGCGTCATGGCAACATAGAGCAAGCGGGCCCGCTCCTCGAGCGAAAGCTGCAGGTCGTCGTTGCGCAGGCGAGCAAATGCCTCGGCGGGAGAACCCGTCGCACAGACGTCCTCCATGAGCTCCGGCGGCAGCCACAGCGACGTACCCTTGCCCTTAAACGCGTGTTCAAACTGCTTTTTGACGTCATCGCCCTTCACGAAGGTTCCGTCGGCAAGCTTAACGCCATCGAAGCGCGCCGGCAGCGCCACGACTTGCGCTCCGCCCTCGACGCGACCCATCTGTGCCGCACCGGACGATTTGCGCACGCCAAAACACTCGGCAACCGCCACGACCGGATACTCCAGGCCCTTGGACGCATGCACGGTCATGATGCGCACCGCGCCGTCGCCCTCCTCGTTGAGGGCGCCCGGGGCCTCCTTGCCCGCCAAGAAGCGGTCGAAGGCGAGCGCGATGGAGCGCGGAGAATTGCCGAGCTCGGCCTCTGCCTCGGCCACGGCGTCGAGCGCCTTGAGCACGTTGGCGGCAATGGCCTTGCCCTCGGGGCCGCGCTGCGCCAGACGCACGAACCAGCCGGAGGCGTTGACCACGTCGCGCGCGATGGCAGCGAACGAATCACGCCCCACGCGACGCAGTGCGTAGCGCAGCACCTCGCGGGCGCGCGTTACGAGCGGCAGGTTCTGCAAACCCGGCACATCGGAATCGCTCATGATGCCCACATCGATATTGCGGCGCGACGTCTCGCCCGTCTGCTCGTCGAGCTTGGTCGCCAGCGCCAGGAACTCCTGGGCGCCGAGTGCAAACATCGGCGAGGCCAGCAACGGCATAAGGCCTTGGGCCGTATCGGCCGGATTGGCGAGCGCGCAGACCAGGGCACGCACCGTCTGCACCTCGGCCGCCTGGGCAAAGACCGAGCCGCCTGCGATGACGCAGTCGAGTCCTTGGTCGCGGAAGGCCTGCGCGTAGACGTCGGCATTGGTCATGCGACCCAGCAGCAGCACCATGCCGCCCTGGGGCTGGCCGGCATCGGCAAGCGCATGGAATCGCTCGGCGATCGCACGGGCCTTGGCCTGCGTGCGCTCCTGCATACTGCCGCCGGCAACGAACAGCGCCTGGCGGCGCGAAGCCTTTGCCTTGAGCATGTCCTTGCGTTTGTCGCTCGGTTCAAGATCCAAGAACCCCTGCATCAAACCACCGGTGTCGCCGTCAAAGACGCGCGCCACATACCGCAGCACCTCGTCGTGGCTGCGGAAGTTGCGCACGAGTTTGACGAGCTCGCCGGCGGGAGCATCGGACGTGGTGACCGTCTCGGACGCCGTCGTCGAACCCACCTTGCGCTCCTGGCGGCGAAACACCTCGACCTCGGCACCACGGAAGCGATAGATCGACTGCTGCGCATCGCCCACCGTGCACAGCGCGCGCTCGCCCGCACCCGTCAAATAGCGAATCAGATCGACCTGCATCTGGTCGGTATCCTGGAACTCGTCGATCATGACCATCTTAAAGCGGCCCTCATAGGCAGCTCGAATAGCCGGGTAGTCGCGCAGCGCCTCGTACGCCATGCGCAGCAGGTCATTGTTATCGAGCGCGGACTGGTCGGCCTTGAGCGCACGGTACTCCGCCTCTACGGCACGGGCAAGCCCCACCAGCGCATCGAGCGCCGGGCCGCCGCAGGCAAGCACGATATTGATAAACGCATCAGCCGCCTCGGCCTTGAGTAGCTCCACCTGCTCCTTAGGAAACGCCTTGCTCGCGCGCGGCATGCTGCACGACATCATGAGTCGCGCCGCATCCTCCATGGTTTTGCCGCTCGCCTCAAACGCGTCGATGGCGTCGAGTGCCGCCTGCGCTTTCTCGGTCGCGGCCTTGCTTGCGCCCAGCGCCGCACGATAGGCATCGGCAAGCGCCGAGGTGTCGGCCTGGCCGCGCGCCACGCACACATCGTCCATGCCGCCCGGCAGCTGGCTCGATAGCTCCAACAGGTCGCGCACCAGGCCTTTGATGGTGGTACCGGCGCCAAACGGCCCGCCCTCGCCCGCCATGGGATACCAAGCGTAGAGGGCCTTAAGCGAGGCGGCAAGCTCGGGCGCGGCATCGGGCGCCGTCGCGCGCCCCAGCACATGCTCGACAGCCTGATCCATAAGCTCATCGGTATCGGTGAGCACCGTGAACTCAGGATCGATGCCCAGCTCCAGCGCGTGCGCGCGCAGGATACGCGAGCACATGCCGTGGATGGTCGAGATCCAAGCGTCGTCGACCGTCAGGGCCTCCTCGTCCATGCCCTCTTCGATAAGCGCACAGCGCACGCGGTCGCGAATCTCGGCCGCGGCGTCTTTGGTAAAGGTAATGGCGAGCACCTGGTCCAGATGCTCGACAAACGGACCGGATTCGGGCGAGAGCGCATAGACGATGCGGCGCGTGAGGGTAAAGGTCTTGCCCGAGCCGGCACCCGCCGAGACAAACAGCGGGCGGTCGAGCGTTTTGACGACTTGCAGCTGTTGCGGCATCAAGGTCGAAAGATCCATGGTCTACACGTCCCTCCTTACAAACGTTCCTTCGTGGTTATACGAGCAGCGCGCATGCGCGGCCTGAGCCGACGTTGGGTCGACAGCGGCAACGTTGCCCGCCTCGAGCTCGCGCAGGCGCTCGGCAATGCCGGTCTCCACGCGGTCGAGCAGCGCATCGAAGTCCATGTTGCCGCCCTCGCCCGGAAAGCCCTTCTTGAGGCCCGGAATGCGGCCGTCGCCGCGCTCTTCCTCGAGCAACTCGGCACTTGCGGCACCACGCAGTGCGGGCTTGCCGCCCTTGGTCGAAAAATAGAGCGCCGCACGGGCATCTAGACCCAGCGCCCGGCGCATGGCCTGCGCGTAGATGAGTGTCTGGGTATGGGGCGGCAGCCAGCGCGGATCGTCGATGGGGGCCTCGCCCGACTCCTCGTCGCGCACCGTGGGGTCGGCGAGCTTAAACTCCTCGACACCCGAACGATGCTTGTAGTCAATCACCACAGCGCGGTTCTCGGCGTCCACATCCACGCGGTCGATGCGCCCGCCGAGCGGCCAGCCGGCATACTCGACCTGGAGCTCGTTGAACGCAAACTCCAGGTAGCGCGGCGCGAAGGGCGCGAGCGCCTCGGACTCGTAGGCGAGCACGCCCTCCAGTTGCGGCAAGATCTCGGCCGCCTGGCGCTCCTCCACTGGAGAGAGCGGCACCAGCGGGCCCTCGGTACCGCGCTTGCCGGCGTGCTCGGCCAGGGTCTCGGCAAAGACCTCGTGCAGCAGCTCCTTCGCGCGCGGCAGATTCATGGGCGTCACGCGCTCCATGCCCTCCTGCGGAAGACGTGCATGCAAGTGCTCCAGCACGTCATGGACAAAGTTGCCCTTCTCCATGTTGCCAAAGCCCGCATCGATGGACTGAGGTTTGACGCGATACGAGACGAACCAGCACAGCGGGCAGGTGGAATAGGCCTCGATCTGCGAGGCGGACGTCAGGCGCGGCACGAGCGGCGCGTCCTCGCCCTCGCCATCGCGACGACGCAGGACCAAATACGGCACGGCCTCGGCACTCAGATGCTGAGGGGCTTCACAGGTCACGCGCTCGCGCTTGAGACCTTCGCCTGCCGCGGGATCGAAGTCCCTTACGATATCACCCTCACCCACGCACTTCGCCTTGTCGGCGCCAGCGGCTTTAGCGTCACCAGCGGTCTTAGCGTCGTCAGCGATCTTAGCGCCGTCAGCCTCGGCATGCGCCCGCAACTCGGTCCACACGGCAGCCGGATAGCACTCGCGCGCCTGGCGATCGTGGGTCACACGGGCGAGCGTAACCGGGCCGCGTGACGCCTGCATCGCGTGGCCAAAGCGCGCGCGCAGCAAGGCCGCGGGCTCAAGCGTCACGCCCTCGCGACCAAGGCTCGCCGTCAGCGTGGCCAGCGGCCCCTCCTCGTGCGAGAGCGGATAGCTGTCCAGATCGACATCGGCAAACAGTACGGCATCGTAGCTGCCGGGGCGCAGAGCTGCCGCATCGGCAAGCGAAGCAAAACGAACCTGAGCACGTGGCGCACGGTCAACCTCGTAGGTCTCGTAATCGTAGGCGGTGCTACGCTTGTCCACCTTGGTGCGAATGCCATCGAGCACGGGCACGGTCGCGGCCTGCGACACGTCGAGCACGCGGGCGCCATTCATAAGGATGTCGATGGCGTGGCGCAGCAAGGCCACCTCCGCCTGGCGACGAGCCTGACCGTCAAGGCCTCCAAGGGCGCGATCGGGCAACGCCTCGGCAACGGCAAGCATGGCCCTGAGCGCCGTCACGGGCTTGTCACGCCACAGCGCCTGGAACACGTCCGAAACCACACACGGTACGTTCTTAAACCAGTTGTCGTCGCTCGCCGCCTTGCGCGCGCCCCTCACCTGGCCTTGGACACTCTGCAGCAGGCTCTTAACGCTCGCGGTAGTCTTGCTACGCGAGAGACGCATATTCTTATCGAAGGCACGGGCATTGACGGCATCAGCGCCCGAAAGCGGACTGTAGATCCAGTCGGTAAGCTCCGGCGCGGGCCACCACTCGGTCTTTGACGCCGTGCCCTCATCGGCGGTCTTCATGCGCTCGATCAGGCCGGCAAGCGCCGCAAACTGCCTGCCCGCAATGGATTGGGAAAACGCCGTGAACTCAGTTGTCTCGGCAGCGATATGGCGAGCCGCCAGACGAGAGGCGAGCTCACCGAACAGCTGGGGTGCCCGGGCAGAAACGACGAGCACGCGCACGGGGTCGGTGGGCATTGCAGTAGCTTTATCGGCCTTGGACTCCTTGTGCGCTTTCACCAACTTATCGACGGCGTCCGCATAGACATGAGCACGGGCATGGGGACCGGCGACCTCAATAAAGACAGGCTGAGCGGCAGTCCCGCAAGCGACATCAGACGCGACGGCGTCCTCCCCCAGCGGCGCAATCTCAAACAGCACACCGCGGGCATCAAATGCCGCGGCAAGCTCCTCGCGCATCGCCGCCTGCTCGCGGGCAAGCAGCACGACGACCTCTCCCCCATTGTTCGCCACGGCAGACAGCAGCTCGAGCAGGCCGTGCGTAAACGACGTGATACCGCGCACGCATACGGCGCGGGTGCACGCCGGCAGGTTATCGGCCAGGGCACCGGCCATAATGTCGGCCGCCTCGCAGGGCTCGACCATATCTCGACGATCCAAACCGCCCGCGTAGGCGCGCAAAAGCTCGAACACGCGAGCCTCGGCATCGCTTTTTGGCTCAGGCTGGCAATTGTTGCCACGGCATCGCTCGGCACCCGTCCCCGCCACACCCGGCAGCACGTCGCGGGCCATGCGCGCGAGCATGCGCACCGTGCCCTGGCTGCGCGAAAGTGGCTGCAGGTCGGCATCGTCGAGACGCGTGACCATGTCCGAGAACAGCATCTGGCGCTGCAGGTTGTCGACGAAACCGCGCCCGTCGCCCAAAAGCTCCCAAAGCGAGCGAAGCCACGATGTAGGCGTCTTGTAGTCGATACCCAGCGAAACGCCGGCTTCCGCCGCATCATGACGGCACAGGTCGAGCTCGGCAAACGTAGGTGCCAGCAACACGGCACGCCCGTGGCGGGCAATAAGGTCGGCAAGCAACGACGACTCGGCATCGCTCAAATCCGTGCCGGCATTGGTGGTATAGATTCGAACAGGCATGGTCCTCCGCTCAAACTGTTCGCAATAATCAATGTATCCATCCTACCCGCCCACGCGGACAGATTTGCCCCACGCCAACAGATTTCCTCCGTCCCCAAGGGATCAAAAAACCGCCCCCGAAGGAGCGGTTTTACACAATCCGTTTTGGCGCGGCCTACTCGCCATCCTCCAGCTTGATGAGGATCTTGCGGTAGCCACCGTACTCGCCGTTGAGCGCCTTGGACACACGGCTCACCGTGGTGGACGAAGCGCCGGTACGCGCCTGAACCTCGACATAGGGCTCGCCCTCGTCCAGGTAACGCGCGACCTGCAGACGCTGCGATAGATCGCAAATCTCGCGCGGCGTGCAGATATCGGTCAAAAACGCTTGGATATCCTTCTCGTCGTCCAAAAGGCTAAATGCGTGGACCAGCTGCTTGACATCAGGCTTGTCAAACATGTTCTCGATATTCATCGATCACCGCCAAACCCGCCAAAAGGCATCGAAGTTGATACTGACATCGGGCATCGTTCGCCCGTTCTATGCAATAGGGCAACGCCTGTGGCTTTTGCCCGTAGCAGTTTAGCACACCACCAAACTAAAGCGACAAGACTCTCTGCCAGCGGCGCGTTTTTTAGGACGAACGCCGGTTTGAAACCGAATGCGCACGCAAGCTCCACGAATATCTGAGACAATGGGCACCCAAACAGGACCGTGCCCGCGCATCTATCCGAGTTGCAAAGGCATGCGCCTCTCACGCCTCTTTGCCACGTCTTGCGCAAGAAAGGATCTCCACCATGCGCTTTTTGCTCAACTGGCTTTTGACCTCAATCGCCATCGCGATTGCAACGTTTCTCGTCCCCGGCATTCAGCCCTTCGGCATGGCCGATGCCTGGGTCTGCTTTGCCTTCGTGGGACTGTTCCTCAACATCGTCGACTCGCTCGTCAAACCATTCCTGACGGTCATCTCACTGCCGCTCACTATTATCACGCTTGGTATTTTTCAGCTCGTAGTCAACAGCTTTATGCTCGAGCTGGCCAGCTACCTGTCGGTCAATCTGCTGGGCGCGGGTATCTCCATTGCCAGCTTTGGATCGGCCTTTATGGGCAGCATCCTGGTATCCATCATGCGCAGCATTCTCGACAGCGTCGCCAGGAACTAAAGCGACCGGATACGGACCGCCACAACACGCCAAAACGAAGGCCGCCCATCGCAACGATGGGCGACCTTGTCATTTGCCAAGCCTCAGAGGGCAAGAAAATCGATCATTTCTACCCCGTCCCCAAATGGCAGGTGGGACTAGATGACGTAGTCGTAGCCCTCGTTGGGGGCGACGAGCGCATCGAGCGTCACGCCGTCGAGGTAGTCGTTGATGAGCTTGTCCAGGTTCTTCCACACGTCGAGCGTGGGACACTCATCCGAACGCGAACAGCCCTTGCAGTCGCCGTCCAGGCATGCGACCGGCGCCAGGCTGCCCTCGGTCAGGCGCAAGATCTCACCCACCGTGTACTGCTCGGGCGGGCGCGTGAGCACGTAACCACCGCCCTTGCCGCGCATGCCCGAGAGCATATTGGCGCGCACGAGCGTGGCCAAAATGTTCTCCAGATATTTCTCCGAAATCCCCTGACGCGCAGCGATCTCTTTGAGGGGAATACGGCCCGCCGCCTGGTGCTCGGCCAGGTCGACCATAACGCGCAGGGCATATCTGCCCTTTGTGGAAACCAACATATATAGTGCTGCCTTTCGGTCTTTTAATCCGTAGAAATTCTAGCCGAAATATTGGTTTTGAAAATACCTATTCCCGTCAAGATGGTTAATCGACTCGTAATAATCTTCTATTTCCTATTGCGTTACTAGGCTTTACTGTCTACTATGCTTGCCAACAGCAAAACGAACAACCTATAAGGTTTGTGGGTTTCGTTGCTACACACACCGTAAAACCACACGGTATCCAGTCATTTGAACACTTTGGAGGTTCATCATGAGCAAGGTTTACGCGTCCATCGATCAGCTTATCGGCCACACCCCGCTCCTGGAGCTCACTCACTTTGAGGCCGATGAGGACCTCAAGGCCCGCGTGCTCGTCAAGCTGGAATACTTCAACCCCGCCGGGTCCGTCAAAGACCGCGTCGCCAAGAACATGATCGACGAGGCCGAGAAGGCCGGCAAGCTCGTGCGCGGCGGCGGCTACACCATCATCGAGCCCACGAGCGGCAACACCGGCGTCGGCATCGCCTCGGTGGCGGCGGCTCGCGGCTACAAGGTGATCATTACCATGCCCGAGACCATGTCCGTCGAGCGCCGCAAGCTTATGCAGGCATATGGCGCACAGCTCGTGCTCACCGACGGCTCCAAGGGCATGAAGGGCGCCATCGCCAAGGCCGAGGAACTGCAGAAGGAGACCCCCAACAGCATTATCGCCGGCCAGTTTGTGAACCCCGCCAACCCCGCCATCCACAAGGCCACGACCGGCCCCGAGATCTGGGATGACACCGACGGCAAGGTCGACATCTTCGTCGCCGGCGTCGGCACCGGCGGCACCGTGACCGGCGTGGGCGAGTTCCTCAAGGAACAAAACCCCGAGATTCAGGTCGTCGCCGTCGAGCCCGCCACCTCCCCGGTGCTCTCCAAGGGCCAGGCCGGCCCGCACAAGATCCAGGGTATCGGCGCCGGCTTTGTGCCCGACGTCCTCGACACCCAAGTCTACGACGAAATCATCCCCGTCGAGAACGACGACGCCTTTGCCACCGGCCGCGCCGTGGGCCACAAGGAGGGCGTGCTCGTGGGCATTTCGTCCGGCGCCGCCGTGTGGGCCGCGCTGCAGCTGGCCAAGCGCCCCGAGAACGAGGGCAAGACCATCGTGGCCCTGCTTGCCGACACCGGCGAGCGCTACCTGTCCACGGCGCTCTTCCAGGACTAGGGCCTGTCGCCCATAGGTTGAGCCCACGGACGAGCCGGTCTCCTCTCTCCCGGCAGTCTGAGCCCATCCAATCAGGGTGTCCCACGAGACGCCCGAACTTGCTACAATGTCTGCGGCGCGGAACCAGCCTCCCGCGCCGCTTTTCTTTTTTGGCCACATGCCACCAAGGAGAACCTCCCCATGCACAACAAGCGCGTGCTCGTCGCCATGAGCGGCGGCGTCGATTCCAGCGTGACCGCGTACCTGCTCAAAAGCCAGGGCTACGAATGCGTCGGCGCCACCATGCGCCTCACCTGCCCCGCGCCCGATCCCGCCACGGGCATGAGTAAGGTCGACCGCGACATCGCCGATGCGAAGGCCGTCGCCGAGCGTCTGGGGATACCCCACCATGTGCTCGACTTGCAGCAGACCTTCGACCACAGCGTTATCGAGCGCTTTGTGAACGCCTACCAGGAGGGGCTGACGCCCAACCCGTGCATCATCTGCAACCGCCACATAAAGTTTGGCGCGTTGCTCGGTGCGGCGCTAGACATGGGCTGCGACTACATCGCAACGGGTCATTACGCCAAAACAAGCCAGACAGTAGACGGCACCTGGCAGCTGCATCGCGGCGAAGATCCCAAAAAGGACCAGAGCTACTTTTTATATTCGCTTACGCAGGAGCGCCTGGCGCACACGATCTTTCCGCTGGCAGGCCTAGACAAAGAGCGCGACGTGCGCCGCATAGCCGCCGAGCAAGGCTTTACCAACGCCCAGAAGGCCGAAAGCGAGGACATCTGCTTTATTCCAGACGGTGAATACGCTGGCTATATCGAGCGCCGCTGCGGACATCCCGCTGCACCGGGCGACATTGTGTGGCGCGACGGCAGCGTGGTCGGACGCCATAACGGCGCGTTGCGCTATACCATCGGCCAGCGCAAGGGCTTGGGCGTCGCGATGGCGCATCCCGTGTATGTGACGGGCGTCGATGCCGCCAACAACACCGTGCATCTGGGCGAGGCCGAGGACCTAACGGCCACAGCACTCACGGCCGACGACTGGATCTGGAGCGCCCCTGCCGACCGCATGGAGGTAGAACTCGATGCCGGCGGCATTCGCGTGGGCGCCAAGTACCGTTACCGTCAGAAAGACCAAGCAGCGACCCTTACGCGCGGCGAAGACGGGCAAATGCTGCTGACTTTTGACGAGCCGCAGCGAGCCATCGCCCCCGGCCAGGCTGTCGTCGTCTACCGCGGCGACGTCGTCCTCGGCGGCGGCACCGTTACGGCAGCCATCAAGTAGCCCCATCCCCTTCATAAGTTGCGGTGAAATAGGGACTGTTTAAGCGTTTAAAACCGCCAAACAGTCCCTATTTCACCGCAACTTAGAGAGGACGGCCTCGGTCGGTACTGCCGTATCAGCCGAGGCCGCTGCATCGCTAGCGCTGTACGTAGGCGCGGACGAGCTCGAAGGTGTTGCGCACGCCGTCCATGTGGCTACGCTCGTAGTTGTGGCTCGCATACACGCCGGGGCCGATCAGACCATGGCGAATGTCGTAGCCGGCAGAGAGCGTGGCTTCGACGTCCGAACCGTAATGCGGATACACGTCGATAGCGTAATCGAGCTCAAGCTCGCGCGCGATATTGGACAGCGCCGTCACCAGGTCGTAGTTGTACGGACCGCCCGAATCCTTGGCGCAGATCGACACCATGTGCTCGGTGCAGCCTAGGTCGTCGCCCACGCAGCCCATGTCAACGCTGATCATCTCGCGCGTGTCGGCCGGCACGAAGGCGCCGCCGTGGCCCACCTCCTCGTACACGGTAAAGAGCAGCGAAACCTTACGCGAAAGCGTCACCTCGACAGCGGCGACGGCACGCGCCAAGCCCAACAAAATGGCGGCCGATAGCTTGTCATCCAGGAAGCGGCTCTTAATGTAGCCGCTCTCCGTCACCGTCGTGCGAGGATCCATAGCGATGATGTCGCCGGTCTGAATACCCAGCTCGAGCACATCGTCCTTGCTGTCGACGTTCTCGTCGAGCAAGATCTCCATGTTCTTCTCGATGGTCTTGACCGGCTCGTCGGCCACGTGCGCCGAAGGCTCGGTGTTAAGAACCACGCCCGTGTAGACATTGCCGTCGCGCGTGTAGACGGTGCAGTTCTCGCCATCGGCCGTAGACCACTGATGCCCACCGAGCGTCGTGGGGCGCAGGCGGCCATTGTCCTTAATGGAACGCACCATGGCGCCTAGGGTATCGACATGGCTCGCCAGTACGAGCGGCTCGCCCTCGCCGCCAAGCTCAACGAGCACGTTACCCTTATTAGAACGCTCAGGCCCAAACCCCATATCGCGCAGGGTCTCCATCAGATAATCAGTCGCCGCACGGGTATAGCCGGTAGGGGAGGCAATAGAAGTCAGCGTCTTAAGCTGTCCTGCGATATAGGAGAGCGTCTCCTCTAGAGAAGCATCAATATTAGAAGTCATATGCATCCTTCCAAGTAAAACTAAGACCGAGTCCCGATTTTAACCGTTCTGCACGTGCAATGCCCCAGGAGCCGAGCCGCCTCCAGACGTCCCCGCACCGGTTTTGTGCACGTGCACGGTTTACAATCTCAATCTTGCATAAATCCTATTGGTATTTGCATAGAAATGAGGCATCTTTTTGCTTCGTCTCAGGGTGCCCCACCTTGGACCGTGCAAAAAACGGAGTATTCAGCACCGTGGGCCCCAACGGCCCCATCACGAACGACAAAACGACGCGGTTACAGCAGTGTTGCAGGTCGTCGCAAAGCAGAAACTCAGTAACAACCCCCTCCACTCATCGATAGCCCGCCCACAATGGCTGTCGATGGGCGCCTGCGGATCACTACCGCCCATTCACAACGTTATGCATTTTTAAGAGCTTGTTGAATACTCCCAAAAATGCACGCAGGGAAGTGCACCACCTATCCGCAGCGGGCAGTACGCCTTGGTTTTGTCCGTCTCAGGGCATCGACGCAGCACAAAAAGCCCCGCCGTGCGTAGCACGGCGGGGCCAGCGGCACGTCAAAAGACCATACACCTACGGGCGAAGGACCACCAAACTGGGCTAGGCAGCCGGGCAGATCTTCTTGAAGAGCTCGATGACGTCGTCGAGCGTTGCCTCGCGCGGGTTACCCGGGAAGCAGGCGTCGGCCATGGCGTCCTTGGCCAGGACCTCGATCTCGTCAGCCTTCATGGCCTCACAGACGTGCGGGATGTTCACGTCGGCGGAAAGCTGCTTGACGGCGGCGATGGCGGCATCGGCGGCCTCGGCGGTGCTCATGCCCGTGGTGTCAACGCCCATGGCGACGGCAACCTTGGCCAGGCGCTCAGCGCAAACCGGCTTGTTGAACTCCATGGCGATCGGCAGCAGCATGGCGCAAGCGACGCCGTGCGGGGTGTCGTAGTGAGCGGACAGGGTGTGAGCCATGGCGTGGTCGATGCCCAGGCCAACATTGGAGAAGCCCATGCCGGCGACATACTGACCAAGAGCCATGCCCTCACGGCCGGAGCCGGGCTGGCCGGACTTGGCCTCGGCGACGGAGTCGCGCAGGTTCTCGCTGATCAGCTTAATGGCCTCAAAGTGGAACATGTCGGAAAGCTCCCAGGCGCCCTTGGTGGTGTAGCCCTCGATGGCGTGGGTCAGTGCGTCCATGCCAGTGGAAGCGGTCAGGCCGGCGGGCATGGAGGCCATCATCTCGGGATCGACGACGGCGACCTCGGGGGCGTCGTTGGTGTCGACGCACACGAACTTGCGGACCTTCTCGGGGTCGGTGATGACGTAGTTGATGGTCACCTCGGCGGCGGTACCGGCGGTCGTCGGCACAGCGATGGTGAACACGGCGTGGTTCTTAGTGGGAGCAACGCCCTCGAGGCTGCGGACATCGGCGAACTCGGGGTTGTTGATGATGATGCCGATGGCCTTAGCAGTGTCCATGGAGGAGCCACCACCGATGGTCACGATAGCGTCAGCCTCGGCGGCCTTGAAGGCCTCGACGCCGTCCTTGACGTTCTGGATAGTGGGGTTGGGCTTGATCTCGGAGTAGAGGCTCCAAGCGATGCCGGCAGCGTCGAGCTCGTCGGTCACCTTAGCGGTAACGCCAAACTTGACCAGATCGGGGTCGGAGCAGACGAAGATCTTCTTGTAGCCGCGACGCTGGAGCTCGCCGGGGATCTCCTTGATGGCGCCGGAACCATGATAAGAGATGGTATTGAGAACGAAACGATTAGCCATTGATAGCCTCCCATCGTGTGCGGGGCATCCATTACGCCCCACGCTATGAATCCCATCCTAACGCTTTTGAAACAAAAAACGCGTGAGAACGTCAATAGTGTTAAAGCGTTTCAACAGATGATGAAAAATATTGCGGCAAAGGGACAACCCCTTTGCCGCATTCGGTTACTTTCGGCAGCCCTCTTTCCAAGCCTCGGCCGCAACCTTCCAGCGTAAGCGCAAGTCGCGCTCGCGGTCGATGAACATGATGGCAAACGCGACAAACAGCAGCAAGCTCGCCACGACGATGGCGTGCAGGCCCATGCGCTCAATACACCAGTTGCCCAACACGGCGCCAAACACAAAGGTAAAGATCACGCCAAAGTACAGCAGGCCGTTTTCCAAAAAGCCGCGCCTGTGGGTGATGATGTAATCGTCCACGTTTTGCAGCGCGTTGCGCAAGTTGCCGATGCACATGGTCGTAGCGATGCCGTGACCGTGGATCTTGCGGAAGCTCTCGACCTGCATGCCGCAGGCAAACGAGGTGAGGCAGTTGGCGAGCAGGTTGAAATTGCCGCCCGGGATAAAGCTCACGCCCAGCAAGATGACGGCTTCAAAGAACACCGTTACCTGGCGCCAGTGAATCACGCTGCCAAACCGCTCATGCACCAGGTCGGCAAGCATAATGCCCACGGCAAACGACACCACGGGGAAGAAGTAGCGTCCCGCAAGTGCCCAGTTGCCCTCCGAGATGCTCACGCCCACGAGCAGGATGTTGCCTGTCTGCGCGTTGGCGAAAACATGATCGCGCCCAATGTACGAATAGACGTCCATAAAGCCACCGGCGAGCGCCAAGATGATGCCCAGCTCAATAGATTCCGATATCTGTTTGGCACGCTGCATCGTCGTGCATCCTCCTTGTTGACGACTCTCTCGTGCGTTGGCGGAAACATAGCCGCCGTTCATACTGTAACCCATTGACAACATGGCGTGCGCGCGAGACGGGTTCTCCAACGCGCAGATACACAGTCTGGAAACAAACGATCCCCGCATCGACGCGCCGATCCCCAGCTCATGTACTCCCCCAGTCTTTTTAGCCCCGTCCCAAAAAGACTGGTTACAATTACGTGCAGCATACAAACACCGGGAGGGATCGTGGCAAAAAAGCCTCAGCACGCTCAGAACAACCAGCGCAGTCAGCAGGGCAAACAGGGCCAGCAGCAAAAGCGCGGCGGTAAGGCGCAGGCCACGGTCGCCCGCACCAAGCATTCCCAAGCGACGCCCGCCCGCCCTTGGCGACCGGGCCGCGATAAGTTCCTCCCCGTCAGCCGCGCCGACATGGATGCGCGTGGCTGGGACCAGTGCGACTTTGTCTACATCTGCGGCGACGCCTACGTGGACCACCCCAGCTTTGGTATGGCCATCATCAGCCGCGTACTCGACGCGCACGGCTACAAAGTGGGCATCATCTGCCAACCCGACTGGACCGATCCCGCCAGCATCAGCGTGCTCGGTGAGCCGCGCCTGGGCTTTTTGGTCAGTGCCGGCAACATGGACTCCATGGTCAACCACTATTCGGTGACCAAGCACCGCCGCCACACCGACGCCTATACCCCCGGCGGCGAGGAGGGTCACCGCCCCAACCGTGCCGTCACGGTCTACGGCAATCTCATCCGTCAGACGTTCAAGGACGCCCCCATCATTATCGGTGGCATCGAGGCAAGCCTGCGCCGCCTGGCCCACTACGACTACTGGCAGGATAAGCTCAAGCGCTCGGTGCTGCTCGACTCGGGCGCCGACATCCTCATCTACGGCATGGGCGAGCACGCGATTGTCGAGATCGCCGACGCGCTCGACGCGGGGCTGCCCGTCGATCAGATCACCTATATCAACGGCACCGTTTACCGCACGGGTTCGCTCGACGAGGTCTACGACTACGACCTGCTGCCCAGCTGGGACGACCTTGCCGCTGACAGGCTCAACTACGCCCGCAGCTTTAACGTGCAGCAGCAAAATATGGACCCCATCACCGGGCATCGTCTGGTAGAGCCCTACCCCAACAGCGTCTATGTGGTGCAGAACCCACCGTCGGCCACGCTCACCACCGACGAGATGGACGAGGTGGCCGAACTCCCCTACGCACGCGATTGGCATCCCGACTACGACGCGGCAGGCGGCGTGCCGGCCTTTGCCGAGATCAAGTTTTCCATTAGCTCCAACCGCGGCTGTTTTGGCGAGTGCTCGTTTTGCGCCCTCACCTTCCACCAGGGTCGCGTGCTGCAGATGCGCAGCCACGACTCGATCATGCGCGAAGCCGAGCTGCTCACGCGCGATCCTGAGTTTAAGGGCTATATCAACGACGTGGGCGGACCGACGGCAAACTTTAGCCGCCCTGCCTGCGACAAGCAGCTCAAGCATGGCGTGTGCAAGAACAAGCGCTGCCTGTGGCCGAGCGTATGCAAGAACATGGTGGTCGACGAGAGCGGCTATACGCAGTTGCTGCGCGACCTGCGCCAGCTGCCGGGCGTCAAGAAGGTCTTCGTCCGCAGCGGCATCCGCTTTGACTACACCATGGCCGACGCCTCGGACGAGTTTTTGCGCGAGCTGCTAGAACACCATGTCTCGGGCCAGTTACGCGTGGCGCCCGAGCATGTGAGCGACGCGGTGTTGTCCGTGATGGGCAAGCCGAGCCGCGCCGTCTACGACGCGTTCTGCCGCAAATTTGAGCGCCTGAACCGCGAGTACGGACTCAAGCAGTACGTGGTGCCGTATCTGATCTCGAGCCACCCCGGCTCGACGATGAAGGAAGCCGTGGACCTTGCCGAGGCCGTGCGCGACATGGGCTACATGCCCGAGCAGGTGCAGGACTTCTACCCTACGCCGTCCACCATGTCGACCTGCATGTACTACACCGGCGTGGACCCGCGCACCATGGAGCCGATCTACGTGGCGCGCGACCCGCACGAGAAGGCCATGCAACGCGCGCTCATCCAGTATCGCAAGCCCGAGAACTACAAGCTGGTACGCGAGGCGCTGGAAAAGGCTGGCCGCCGCGACCTGATCGGCTACACCAAGCATTGCCTGATCCGTCCCGTGCCGCCGCGCCCGGGCGAGACGTCTGCCGGCGGCGGACACGGCACCGGCAAGAAGGGCGGCAAGGCCCACGGTGGCGCTGGTGGTGCCGGCAAGGGGTCTAAGGGCAGCAAGGGATACGGCGGTATGTCCCGCGCGCAGAACACTGCCGGTCGCAATCGCGCGGCACAGGGCCGCCAGGGTGCCAACGGAGGCGGCAGGCGCAACTAGCGCGGCGAGGCGGCATGCCGCCGCTGGCGGCACACACGCCCCCACCAATGAAATGCCGCTCGCCGGGGCGTCGTAAAACGATTCCCCGGCGAGCGGCCGATTAATATTGTCTATCTCAAAACGTCGTTACTTTTTGTCAAAACGACCATAGAGCGCAAACGAGAGCGCCGCAGAGATAACCCAAGTCAAAGCGATGCAGGCGACAATCATGATCAGGTTCATGGGATTGCCGCTTGGATCGGCATAAACGGGCAACGAGGTAATGCCAGGCATAACAAAGCCGAAGCACTTAGCGCCCAGAACAACGGTGAGCGCGCCGCCAATGCCATCCGCGATCATCGCAGCGATAAGCGGAGTCCTGTTAGGAACCTGAACGGTAAACAAGGCGGGCTCGGAAATTCCCATAAATGCCGAGAAGGCGCACGTCATCGCAGCGGACTTGAGCTTTTCATCGGTCATGCGCAGGGCCGCACCAAAAGACGCACCGCTTTCGGCGAGGTTATGGCAGAAAGAGATCGGGAGCAGATAGTCATACCCAAGCGTTGCGATATTGGAAATCTGGATGGGGCTCGTTGACTGGTGCATGCCGAAGAGCACGATAAGCGGCATAAAGAAGCCCAGCAGAAAACCGGCAACGGGGCCTAACGTCGAGAATAGCCAAACGATACCGTTGGCAAGACCAAGACCGCACCAGGCACCAATCGGAGCGAGCACAAACAGGTTGACGGGAATCACGATAGCAAGGGAGAGCGCCGGAACGACAACGAGCTTAAAAAGATCCGGCACGACTTTGTCGATTGCGCGATATACAAAAGACAAGCCAATGACGCCAAAGATAACCGGGAACACGGAATCGGCGTAGCTAAAAATCGGCACCGCAAAACCGAACAGCGCAAGGGGCGTCTCGCCCGTACCGACAGCGTTGACAATGGTCGGGTACATCAGCGATCCGGCAACACAAAGCGCAAGCGAACGGTTGACCCGGAACTTATCAGCTGTAGACATTGCCAGCAAAAACGGCAAGAAGTAGAACGGGATATCCGAAATCATATTGAATATCGCAAAGTCGCCGGCACCCGTGTCGATTCCAAAAGCCGCGATAGCAGCCAGGATGCCCTTTACGATGCCTCCCGCCACCAGTGCGGGAATGATAGCGGAGAAGATGCCGGTGATGATATCGAATACGCGAGCCGAACCTTTTTGGAGCTCAGGCTGCTCGGCGTCGGCGGAGACCTCGCCACCCATCCTGTCACCTAGCATGGGCTCCAATTCGTCATATACCGACCCCACGCTGGCGCCGATGATAACCTGCCACTGCCCGTCTTTAACCTGCGCGCCCAAGGCGCCGTCAAGCGTCTTAAGGGCCTCCAGATCTGCCT
>DBFDDV010000015.1:0-37446 GCA_048302525.1 Collinsella sp.
ATCGACTATCGCCCGTTTTGGGTGTCCATTAAAACGAGCGGCCTTGCCCTGCTGATCTCCTTTACACTGGGCCTGTTTGCCGCATGGAAGACCATGGGTACGACGAGCCGCATCAAGGGCTTGCTCGATTCGGTCTTTACGATTCCTATGGTGCTGCCGCCCACGGTGTGCGGCTTTTTGCTCCTCATGCTGTTTGGCCGCTCGACCGGGGTCGGTCGGTGGCTTATCGCGCACGGCGTCTCGATCGTCTTTACGTGGCCGGCGGCGGTGATCTCTGCCGTGGTAGTGTCGTTTCCGCTGGTCTACCGCACGGCGCTCGGAGCCTTCGAGAGCCTCGACACGCAGATGCTCGATGCGGCGCGCACGCTGGGCTGGTCCGAGCGTCGCATCTTCACCAAGCTTATGATGCCGCTCGGCTGGCCCTCCATCGCCGCCGGCACGGTGCTCGCCTTCGCTCGCGCGATGGGCGAGTTTGGCTGCACCCTGTTCTTTGCGGGTAACTACGCCGGCATTACGCAGACCATCCCCATCGCCATCTACTTTGAGTGGATGGGCGGCAACACGTCGGTGGCCCTCTTTTGGGTTGCTGTCGTGATCGTGTTTAGTTTCCTAGTCATCCTATTCATCAACATGTACACCGCTCATTCGCAAAAGTATCGCGAGCGTGGTCTCTCCCGTGCGGAGCGCAAACAGGCCAAAGAACTTGCCGGACAGGGCGATTCGCTCGACCCGGCGGGTGGCGATGCCCTGCGTATCGATCGCGAGGCGCTGGCCGAGCTTATGCGCGATGACACGGTCTCGAAGGGAAGTCGATAGGCCATGTCGCTCGTTCTGGATATCAAAAAGCGCTATCCCGGGTTTATGCTCGACATGCAGCTTGAGGCCGGCGAGGAGCGCGTGGCGCTGCTTGGTGCCTCGGGTTGCGGCAAGAGCTGCACGCTGCGTTGCATTGCCGGCGTGGAGACACCCGACGAGGGCAAGATCGTCGTCAACGGCGTGACCTTTTTTGACTCGGTGGCGGGTATCAACCTGTCGCCCCAGGAGCGAAAATGCGCCCTAATGTTTCAAAACTATCAGCTGTTCCCTAATATGACGGTGGCCGATAACGTGTGCGCCGGCGTTGAGGGCGCAGGTGACGCCGCAGCGCGCAGACAACTTGCCGAGCGCTACCTGGGTATCTTTGGACTGGCCGATTTTGCCGACCGCTATTCCGCGCGTCTCTCGGGCGGCCAGCAGCAGCGTGTGGCGCTTGCTCGCATGGTGGCGGCACACCCGGGCATTTTTATGTTTGACGAGCCCATGAGCGCGCTCGACGCGTATCTCAAGAGTGCGCTTGAACAGAACATGCTCGACCTGTTCGACGTCTGTAACCGTACTGTGCTCTACGTGAGCCACGATATTGACGAGGCATGCCGCCTGTGCGAGCGCATTTGCGTGATGCATAACGGGCATGTGGAGGAGATCGGCTCCGTCGAGGACGTGGTCCGCCGGCCGCAAACCTTGGCCGCGCTGCGCCTGACGGGCTGCAAGAATACGAGTCGCGCGCGCAAGATCGGCGACGAAGAAGTTGAGGCCCTCGACTGGGGCATGACCTTCAACGTGGGCCGTGAGGTTCCCGATAACGTGGCGTACCTGGGTATTCGTGCGAGCTACTTCCATGTGGACAACCGTGCTGAGCGGGGTCGCAACAGCTACGACCTGCATGTGGCCCGCGTGAGCGATTCACGTTTTGAGCGCCTGGTGCTGCTGGAAGTGCCGCGCGCCGACGCGCCGACGCGCCTGCAGTGGAAGGTCAACAAAGTGCGCATGCCTGTCGACGAGCTGCCGCAAGCAGGCGAGACGCTGCGCATGCATTTTGATGCCAGCAGGATCCATTTGGTTTGTCGATAGTGCCGGGTAATGCCGTCGGGGAATATAAGCCTCGGCGGCTTTGTTTTTGCCGTTCGCCGAATGAGGAATGACAAACTCTTATCAATCAAGATAATTATTTATTAAACGACGGCACACGACGCTGTCGTACGAATGTCAACGGTGTTCGCATGGTCGATGACCGTTGATATAGTTGACCTCAACTTGTAAAGGAGGGTGCGCGCATGCCGCAGACGACATATATTCGCCGCGTTGCCGCGCGTGCCCTATATATGGCTCGGAGTCGCATATGAGCAGGTATGTTCACGGCTCCGGGAGAGACGACGCACAACTAAATAATCGACCGCAAAGCAGGTTCCCCAAAATTCCGGGTTTGAGCACGGCTGGGTTTTCGCCACCCACCGTGCAGAAATACCGTAGCTATTCATTTTTGGTTCGAGAGGGGAACCGTCATGGCTGAAGAATTCGATTTCCATCCGATGTGGGAGAGCCTCGGCATGAATCTTGCCGACCACGACATGCTGCTGGGCGCCGTGGGCCAGATGTACGGCGATATGTTCCTGACGCAGAACAATCGCCCCAAGTCTACGTCCTACCTGGATTTTGTCGCCACCAACATCCACAGCGGCCGTATTAAGGAGATGCTCGACAAGAAGGAGGCCGGCGAGGCCACCAAGATCGTCGGTTCGTTCTGTGTGTACGTGCCCGAGGAGATTGTGCTCGCCTGTGACGGCATCCCCGTGGGCCTGTGCTCGGGTGCCGACTGGGCAACGGACAAGGTCGAGGAGCACCTGCCGCGCAACACCTGTCCGCTCATCAAGAGCTTTGCCGGCTTTAAGCTGGGCGAGGTCTGCCCCTACATTGAGTCGAGTGACTTGGTGGTAGGCGAGAACACCTGCGACGGTAAGAAGAAGGCCTACGAGTTCTTTGCCACGCAAAAGAACATGTACGTCATGGATATTCCCAACGTGCACGACGAGTCGACGCTCGTGACCTGGAAGGCCGAGGTCAAGAAGCTCGCCGCCAAGATCGAGGAAGAGTGCGGCGTCAAGATTACGCCTGAGCGTCTGAAGGCAGCCATCCACGCCGTCAATGAGAAGCGTCGCGCCCTGCAGCGCCTCGCTGCCACGCGCACTGCCGACCCAGCGCCCATCAGCGGTCTGGACAGCCTGCTGACCGTTCAGGCCGCCTTTATGGACGACACGCCGCGTCTGACCGGCGCCATTAATGATATGGCGGCTGAGTGCGAGCAGCGTGTCGAGGCCGGCGAGGGCGTGGCACCCAAGGGGACCAAGCGCATCCTGTACACCGGTACGCCCATGGCTGTGCCCAACTGGAAGCTTTTCAACCTCATCGAGAAGGCCGGCGGCGTCGTGGTGGGCGAGGAGTCCTGCACGGGTTCGCGCTACTACAAGGATCTGGTCGACGAGTCCGGTGAGACGGTCGACGAGATGCTTGATGCCATCGCCGAGCGCTACTTTAAGATCAACTGCGCCGTCTTTACGCCCAACGACCAGCGTATGAAGGACATTGTCCAGATGGCCAAGGACCTGCATGCCGACGGCATCGTCGACGTGGCCCTGCAGTTCTGCACGCTCTACGAGATGGAGTCGTTTGCCGTGGAGAAGGCCGCCGAGGAGGCGGGCATTCCGTTTATGCATATCACCACCGACTACGCCGGCGAGGACGCAGGCCAGCTGCAAACCAGGATTGAGGCTTTCTTGGAAACCATTTAGGGCTATCCGTCCCGGCGGTTTCCCCAGGCACCCGATCTTGCCGTTCAAACCGTCGCTTGCTACCAAAGTATGCGGCGCTCATCTTTCACGGCAACCTCGGGCACCTGGGAAAGCCGTTTCCTTGGTTGGTTAAAAGGTTTGTTAAGGAGTTATATGTCGGAAAAAATTGAGCAGCCGTTGCCGTCCACGTTTGAGGAGTTCAACGAGCAGCGCAGGCGGCGTTTATTCGCGTCAAGGATTATAAGCAGGCGGGTAATCGCCTGGTCGGTTTTCTGTGCAGCTACACGCCGCTCGAGATTATCGATGCCGCGGGGGCTGCGAGCGTGGCGCTGTGCGGCACGTCCGACGAGGTGATTCCCGAGGCCGAGAAGGTGCTGCCGGCAAATCTCTGTCCGCTCATCAAGTCGACGTACGGCTTTGCCTACTCGCAAAAGTGCCCGTTTACGTACTTTAGCGACATGATCATCGGTGAGACCACCTGCGACGGCAAGAAGAAGATGTACGAGCTGCTCAACGAGCTCAAGCGTACGCACATTCTGCACCTGCCGCAGGGTCGCGATCGCGCCTACGAGCGTGAAGGCTGGTACGAGGAGTGCCGCCTGCTCAAGGAGGAGCTCGAGAGCTTCTACGGTATTACGATTACTGATGACGACCTGCGCGCCGCCGTCCGTCGTCGCAATCGCCTGCGTGCTGCCCAGCTCGAGATGTTTGCGCTGCAGGCCAACCAGCCGGCGGCCATGAGTGGCGTCGACCTGATGAGCACTATGTTTGCCGGTACGTTCAGCTTTGATATCGAGGCCTATACGCAGCAGCTGGAGCAAAAGGTCGTCAAGCTGCGCGAGGCCTACGACGCGGGCGAGCGCCCGGTTGCGGCGGATGCCAAGCGCATCCTGATCACCGGTTGCCCGGTGGGCGGCGTGATCAACAAGATCGGTCGCACCATCGAGTCCAACGGCGGTGTGGTCGTGTGCATGGACGACTGCTCGGGCGAGCGCGCGGCGGCCATGATGATCGACCCGGAGGCTCCCGATATCCTGCGCGCCATCGCCGACCGCTACCTGGACATCAACTGCTCGGTCATGACGCCCAACGACGGTCGTATGGAAAACACGCTGGCCATGTGCGAGAAGTATCATGTCGATGGCGTGGTGGAGAGCGTGCTACAGGCCTGCCACACCTTCAACGTTGAGAGCGCGCGCATGCAGGAGGCCGTCGAGGGTGCGGGTATTCCGTATATGAAGATCGAGACCGACTACAGCAATGGCGACATGGGCCAGATCGAGACCCGCATCGCCGCCTTCATCGAAACCTAGAGCTAAGGCGCCTGAACGCGCCGTTACCTTTGATGTTTAGATTGGGAGAGAGCCATGATAGGGATCGGGATCGATATCGGGTCTACGGCGGCTAAGGCCGCTGTGGTCGACGGGGAGGGTTCGGTGGCGTGGACGTGCGTGCAGCCAACCGGGTTTTCCTCGGTCGATGCTTCCGAGCGGTTGCACGAGGCACTGGCAGCGGCGGGTTATGACGTGACGGGTGACGATGTTCGCGTGGTCGCGACTGGCTACGGCCGTGTCGCCGTGCCCTATGCGCACAAAGTCGTGACCGAGATTACCTGCCACGGTACCGGTGCCGTGCGTCTGTTTGGCGACCATGGCACCGTGATCGATGTGGGCGGCCAGGACACCAAGGTCATCCAACTTAAGGGTGGCCGCGTGGCCAAGTTTGCCATGAACGACAAGTGCGCCGCCGGCACGGGGCGCTTTTTGGAGATCATGGCCGACCGCCTGGGCATTTCCCAGCAGCAGATGGCCGATCTGGCGCGTTCCGGCGAGCCTACCAAGATCAGCAGCATGTGCACGGTGTTTGCCGAAAGCGAGGTCATCAGCCTGATCGGTCGCGGTGAGCCGCGCGAGAACATTGCGCGTGGCGTGATCGACAGCGTGGTTTCGCGCGTGGCGACCATGGCCGGGCAGGCCGCGGGCGCCCCGTACTACCTGACCGGCGGCCTGTGCGAGAACGCCTTCGTGGTGGAGCGGCTGGCCGCGCTGCTGGGGTCGCCGGTCACCACCTCGCCCCAGGCCCGCTTTGCAGGTGCCATCGGCGCGGCGATTCGCGCACAGGCGCTCAATTAATGCATCCGTCGCAGGCTCGCATTCATGCGTATACTGGGAGAAAATGATTGACCGATGAGAGGAGGTATCGATGGCTGACGATCAGATTAAGCTCACGTCTATGACTGCCGCGAGTGGTTGAGCCGCTAAGTTGGCTCCCGGAGCCCTCGCCCAGGTCCTGGGCGATTTACCCAATGTGCATAACGACAACTTGCTCGTGGGTTTCGATACCTCCGACGATGCGAGTGTCTTTCGTGTTGGCGAAAACCTGGGCCTCGTGCAGTCCATCGACTTCTTCCCGCCGATGGTCGACGACCCGTTTCTGTTTGGCCAGATTGCCGCGGCAAATTCGCTGTCGGACATCTACGCCATGGGCGGGCGGCCGAGCCATGCCATGAACCTGCTCTGCATACCCAGTTGTCTGGGCGTTGAGGTTGCCGGGCAGATTTTGGCGGGCGGCGCCGACAAGTGCGTCGAGGCCGGCTGCTCCATCGCGGGCGGCCACACCATCAACGACGACGAGCCCAAGTACGGTCTGTCCGTGAGCGGTTTTGTGCCGCTCGATCGCATGCTCGCCAATAGCGGCGCACGCGTGGGCGATGTTCTGCTGCTGACCAAGGCGATCGGCTCGGGCGTCATCACCACGGCCATTAAGGGCGAGCTTATCGAGCAGGACGAGGCTAGCCCGATGTTTGACTCGATGCGCACCCTCAACGAGGCGCCGATTCGCCTGGCCGAAGGACTCGAGCTTCACGGCTGCACCGATGTCACGGGCTTTGGCCTGATCGGGCATGCATGCGAGATGGCCGAGGGCTCGGGCGTGCAGATTGAGCTTGCGTCGGGAGTGGTGCCGCTCTTTGACCAAGTGCTCGACATGGCACGCCTTGGCATTATCCCCGCGGGCTCCTACCGCAACCAGGACTTCTTTGGCCCGCGTGTAGCTGCCGGCGAGGACCTGGAGCCGGGCATGCTCGACGCGCTGTACGATCCGCAGACATCTGGTGGCCTGCTTATTGCGGCGCCTGCTGACGATGTGGATGAGCTCGCGCGCCGTCTGCATGCCGAAGGACGTATCGCCGCCGTCGTCGGTCGCGTGTGCGAACCGGTGCCGGGCGGTCCTGCCGTCCACGTTGTTCGCTAGCCCGCACGTTTATGTAACTGTTTACCGTTCTCTAGAACGGTTCTTTCGAAAGGAAAAGCTATGTCTACCAAGATTGAAGTCAATGCCATGGGCGATGCCTGCCCGCTGCCCGTTGTTAAGACGCTCAAGGCGCTCAAACAGCTCGATGGCGAGGGTGCCGTGGTGACCTCGGTCGATAACGAGACCGCCGTCAAGAACATCTCCAAGATGGCGCAGGAGAAAGGCTGCACGGCCTCGGTCGAGAAGGTTTCTGACGCCGAGTGGCACGTGACCGTGGCGACCTCTGGCGCCGTTGCCATGGCCGATCCCGAGCAGGATGGCGCTGCCTTCTGTGATGCCAGCGCCGGCAAGGGCAGGCTCGTCATTTCCGTCTACACCGACTGCATGGGCCGTGGCGACGACGAGCTGGGCCACAAGCTCATGAAGGCGTTTATCTTTGCCGTGACGCAGCAGGAGGAGCTGCCCGCGACCATGCTGTTCTACAACGGCGGCGCCAAGCTCACCGTTGAGGGCTCGCCGGTGCTCGACGACCTGAAGGGCCTGGCCGAGCAGGGCGTCGAGATTCTCACCTGTGGTACCTGCCTCGACCACTATGGCATTAAAGACCAGCTTGCGGTGGGCGAGGTCACCAACATGTACGTGATCGTGGAGAAGATGGAGCAGGCCGTGCGCGTCGTGCGCCCGTAGCGTATTGGTTGGAGTTGCCATGAGGGAGAAGCGCCCGGCGCTTGTCATCACGTTTCCCACCACGGCGGCCGCCATGGGCTGCGAGTCCCTGTGCATCGAGCGCGGCCTTCCCGGGCGAACGGTTCCCGTGCCCGGGGAGGTCGCTGCCGGCTGTGGTCTGGCGTGGAAAGCGTTGCCTGCCGATGAGGAGCTGCTGCGCGGCGAACTCGCCGCGGCGGGCGTTCCCACCGAGGGCTATACCGTGATTGATATGTGGGAGGTCGTGCGATGATCTACCTGGATAACGCGGCGACGACCATGCACAAGCCGCAGACGGTCATCGATGCCGTGACGCAGGCGATGTGCTCGCTCGGCAATGCCGGGCGCGGCGCCACGTCGGGTGCCCTCGATGCCGCTCGTACGATTCACGGTTGCCGTGCCAAGCTCGCGCGCCTTTTAGGTTGCCCGAGGGCGGACCATGTGTGCTTTACGCCCAACTCTACGGCGGCGCTCAACACCGCCATCTGTGGCGTGGTGCGCCCCGGCGACCGCGTGGTCACGACGGTGCTCGAGCACAACTCCGTGCTACGTCCGCTCAATCGCTTGGCGGCAGAGCAGGGTGTGACGGTTGAGTATGCGGGTTGCGACGCGAACGGCGCGCTCGACTACGACGAGCTCGAGCGGCTAGTCACGCCCGGTACGCGTGCCGTGGTGGTGACGCACGCCTCAAATGTGACCGGCAACGCGGTCGACATTGCGCGCGTGGCGGCCATGGCCCATGCGGCCGGTGCGCTGGTGATCGTCGATGCCTCTCAGTCTGCCGGCACGGCGCGTATCGATATGCATGCCATGGGGCTCGACATTGTGTGCTTTACCGGCCACAAGGGGCTCATGGGACCCCAAGGCACCGGCGGCCTGGCCGTGGCGGAGGGCATTGACGTGTCTCCGTGGGCCATGGGCGGCACGGGCGTGCACAGCTTTGACCCACTGCAGCCACTTGAGTGGCCCACGCGTCTTGAGGCGGGCACGCTCAACGGCCACGGCATCGCGGGACTTTCTGCCGGTCTCGACTTTATCGAGGCGCAAGGCGGGGTCGAGGCGATTACGGCGCATGAGCGCTCGCTTGCAGAGCGCTTCCTCGCCGGTGCTCGCGAAATCCCCGGCATTGCGCTCTACGGTGCGTTTGACCAGCCCGTGCGCTCGGCGATCGTCTCACTCAACGTGGGTGATATCGACTCGGCCGAGATCTCGGACGCGCTCATGCAAGGGTGGGGGATTGCGACGCGCCCCGGCGCCCATTGCGCCCCGCTCATGCACCGTGCACTGGGTACCGAGCGCCAGGGCGTCGTCCGCTTCTCGTTTGGGTATTTCAACACGGACGAGGAAGTCGACACCGCGATCGACGCTTTACGCGATTTAGCCTGCTAGAGCGTATATACTTGCGGGATGGGTGTTTTTGCCCGTCCCGTTTTTGTTTCGACCCGAAAGGTGTGTCTATGGCCTCATCCGCGCCGCGCGGTCTGCGCTCCGACCATGTCGTCACCGTCGGCATCGCCCTATTCTCGATGCTCTTTGGCGCCGGCAACCTCATTATTCCGCCACTGCTGGCGCTGCAGGCAGGTTCTGCCACGCCGGTCGCCATGCTCGGCTTTCTCATCGCCGCCATCGGCCTGCCCGTCATGGGCTTTATCGCCGTGGCGCTTGCCGGAACGGCGCGCGAGCTTGCCGGCCGCGTGCATCCCAAGTTTGGCGAATTCTTCGTTGCGGCGGTCTATCTGGCCATCGGTCCGTGCCTGGCCATTCCGCGCACAAGCTCTACGGCGTTCGAAATGCTGGTGCCGCTGCTACCCGAGGGCGTTTCGCTCGGCACGGCACGTCTGGTGTTTGCCATCGGGTTCTTCGTCGTCGCGTTTGCGCTCACGCTACGTCCAGGCGTCATCACGCGCGTGCTCGGCCGCATTACGGGCCCTGCGCTCATTGCGCTCATCGTGCTGGTCGTGGGTGCTGCCGTGATCTCGCCGCTGGGACCGGCTGCCGCGCCTCAGGCTCCTTACGATGCAGGCGCCGCCGTGCAGGGCTTTCTGACTGGCTATCAGACCATGGACCTGCTCGCGTCGCTCGCCTTCGGCATCATCATCGCCGAGACCATCCACGAGCTGGGTGTTACCGATGACAAGCGCGTGGCCTTTGAGATTTCGCGTTCCGGTGTAATCGCTGGCGTGCTCATGGCCATCATCTACTGCGGCTTGGGCCTTGCCGGTATGCAGCTCGGCACCGTGATGCCTGACGCCACCAACGGCGCTGCCATCCTCGCCCGTTCGGCCTCCATGCACTTTGGCCTTGCCGGCACGGTCGTGGTCTTCGCCATCTTCTTTCTCGCCTGCATGAACGTGTGCATTGGCCTTATCAGCTGCTGCTCGCGTTACTTCTGCGAGACGTATGTGGTCGAAGGGGGAGCGGAGGCCTCTGAGGAGGTCATGCGCCGTCCCTTTGCGATTCTCGCCTTTGTGTTCGCTGCGTTTTCGTGCGTGCTCTCCAACGTGGGCCTCGACGTGATCCTCATGTTCTCGGTGCCCATGCTCAACGCCTTGTATCCCGTTGCCATCGTACTGGTACTGATGGGCCTGGTGCACGGCTTTTGCGACGCTCATCCGCAGGTGTGGGTCTGGGTCGGCGGCGTGGTTGCCGTGCAGAGCGTGATCACCTCGGTCCGCGATGCGTTCTTTGCGGGCGCGTGGCTGCCGTTCGATGCGTTGCCGCTGGCAGATATCGGTGCTGCGTGGGCACCGGTTGCCGTGGTGGCATTTGTGATCGGTCTGCTCCATAGTCGTTTTGTCGCACATTCGAGGAGCTAAGGCATCAATGCTTGCACAGGCGGGGAGTCTCCCCTATAATTTCCTTCGCTTTGGGACACGCAAGGTTTAGACCTTAGCTGCTCAACACCTTCGGGACGTGGCGCAGTTTGGTAGCGCGCCTGCTTTGGGAGCAGGATGTCGCAGGTTCAAATCCTGTCGTCCCGACCATATCTTGCGGGCGTAGTTCAATGGTAGAACCCCAGCCTTCCAAGCTGATGACGCGGGTTCGATTCCCGTCGCCCGCTCCATAAGATAGCTTAACGGCTCTGATTCCCTTTGGGATCAGAGCCGTTTTCGTAAACGTGCCGGGGACCCCACATCCCCTTCTAAGTTGCGGTGAAATACGGACTGTTTTTCGGCTTTTATGGCCCATGTAGTCCGTATTTCACCGCAACTATTTGTAAGGTTGGATTTTGATGCCGTTGGGAGGGTCGTAGCGACCGTCTACCGAGAGTGGAAATATTTTTTGAAGCTCTGACCTGCGGCGTCAAGCTTTTGGTCAGCTTTTGGCAAGGCCTGCGAACGGAAGCATGCGATAGCGTAATGGTATTCTCTCCGCCGTGATGGTTATGGGGTTGGCCATGCTCGATAAAGGCAAACATTTTCCGCAGTCATATGCAAGGATGCTATTCTCGGCCGTTGGAATTCATCAAGATGGACAGCTGCTTATAACAATTGATCCTTGGGATGAACGCCGCGCGCGTGAGCTTATGCAGGAAGAGCTCATGCTTCGTCTTTACAACCACGTGTATGCGGATCCGGTCTATTGGAATAATCTTGGGGTTGAAGATCGTATCTTTCAGCTGGCATCCGCTATTGCGGTCGTTGAACCGGATGCTGTGTTCTGCGGAGCGACAGCAGCGCTGCTCTACGGCATCGGCTCGGCGTATACGCTTCTGAATAAAGTGCAAGTGCTGCTGCCACGGTCTACAAGGCGTGATACGTATGAGTTCGTTGAATACAAGCGCTGGCGCCCGGGCGAAGTGTGGCGGCTTGGTCTGTTTACACTGACGGATCCGTTCCGAACAGTTATTGATATCGCCCGAACGAGCGCCTTTCGCTATGCGCTGGGCTATGTCGATGGCTTGGCCCGTGAGTACGATGTCGACCGCGAGGAGCTGCGTGCGTATGCGCAGGCGAATTGCCGCGGTTTGCATGGCATCGCGCGTGCTTTTGACGTTTTTGAGTATATGGACGGCAGGTCAGACAATGGCGGCGAGTCCGAGGCGAGAGCAGCGATTATTCTCGCTGGGGTTGCCGCGCCCGAGCTTCAAGTTGAGATAACGCGACCGGGAAACGCTGGCTATTATCTAGCAGATTATGGCTGGCAGATGCCAGACGGCTCATGGACGCTGGCAGAGCTGCATGGGCTAGGCAAGTTTGAAGACGAGGGTCAAAATGATCCAGAGCGGGCGGCGGCAAAAACGTATCGAGCGGCCCTCATGCGCGACGCGAACCTTCGCGCCATGGGCCACAACGTCATTCATTTCAAACTCTCGGACACCTACGACGTAGAATCGTTCGGTGCCATGATGCGCGGTTACGGCATTCCGACAACAAAACCCTACGCCGAATCCCGATAGCGAAATCGTTCGCGGTCCACCTTCAATAAGTTGCGGTGAAATACGGACTGTTGAGGCCTTTAAAGGCATGAAACAGTCCGTATTTCACCGCAACTTAGGAGGGGATGGGGTTAGCTGCGGGGGCGGTGGCGGAGCTTGTCGATGGTGGAGTCGGTGCTTCGGCTGCGTGCTTCGGCGGCGCGGTCGCGAACGTCGGCCACGGTTTGGCGTTTACGGCGGTAATCGATCATGCCTTGGATGATGGGCTTGCCAAAGCTCACGACATCATCGTTGTAGATGGCGGTTCGGGCTGCGAGGAGGCAGTCGGTAAAGTCCATATGGGTCTTGCCAAAGAGTTTGATGGCAAGGGCGATAACGGTGGGCTCGTCGACCATGACGTCATCGAGCAGCTTGGTCATGGCCGTCGCAATCTCCACGCGCGGGACCTTGTAGACGTCGCGCAGCGTAACGGCGACGCGTGTGATGATCTCGGGGTAGACGCGAGCGGTGCGCGTGGCGATGACCTTGGCGGCGCGCGGTGACAGGACCTCGTCGTCGTTAAGCAGGTAGCGCAGGATGACGGTCTCGTCGATGATGGTGCTACTCATGGATATCTACTTCCTCGGGACCCAAAATCGAATCGTCGCTTTCCGTGGCAAGGTACTCAATCCAGGCATTGCGCTCCTCGGCGCGGCGATTGGGGTCACCATATGCTTTGAGCGATCCATGGGCGGCGGTGCCGTCCTTTGAGCGCACGGCGACCGGCTGAAAGGGAAGCTTGCGCATCAAAAAACTCTGCGCGACAAAAAGGCGCACGGCCTCGGCGAGCGATGTGCCCATGGCGTCGTAGAGATGCTCGGCATGCTGCTTGTCTTCCTCGCGAATGCGCACCTGCAGGATGGCTCGTTTTTGAGTCGATGACATCACTGGCCTCCCTTAATGAGCGGGCAATATGAATAGTCAAATACAGTATCGGCTAATAATAGCCAATTTTATAACGACTACTTTATTGCACTCGAGTAATTGAGTATGAACAATATTACAAACGTACTACATCCTTTAGAAGCGGGCTTGAAATCTCTCTCGAACGTACGCATGTAATACACTCACCTTTATAGCTTCTAGAGAATAATTCCAACCTGCCAAAACCCCTGCAATACACCCGTATTGCAGGGCCTATGCTCAAGTTTGCCCCCTGCAACTGCGTATATTTAACCTGTATATCGTTGGAGGAATTCTATCGAAGTGCCTGTTTCGCCGCATGCACTCGATACGCCGATGCCGGACCACGGGCGGTCCGGGGCAACGTCGACAGGGTCTCTCCGGCATGGGATTCAGGAGGGAGTGAACAACATGGGCAATAAACGAGTCGTAGCCGATTCCTCACGCTGCATTGGGTGCCAAACCTGTATGGCGGCGTGCATCGAGGCGCACGACATCCCCGGCAACATCGCCGCGCCGCGCCTGCGCGTGACGCGTACGTACGAGATCTCCGCACCGGTGGCGTGCCATCACTGCGAGGATGCCCCGTGCGCGAAGGCCTGTCCTACGGGCGCCTTGTTCTTTGATCCAAAGAACCATCGTATCGGCGTTAACGAGGACAACTGCATCGGCTGCAAGAGCTGCGTCATGGCATGCCCCTTTGGCGCCGTGAGCGTGGCGACCACGCAGGTTCCGGTCTTGATGGGCGACGTTCGCGTGGGTTCGCAGACCAAGAGCTTCGTGCTCAAGTGCGACCTGTGCGTGGACCGTCCCGGCGGTCCGGCGTGTGCCGAGGCGTGCCCGACCAAGGGCCTCACCCTGGTAGACGAGGAGCGCCTGGCAGAACTGACTGCCGAGCGTGCCCGCGCCACCATCGAAAACGAGGCGTAAGCGTTGGGGCGACAAGCCCAATGATTGTCAAATAAGTACCGAGCATTCGGTAGCAGAAAAAGGAAGGAGGGTGTCATGGAGAAGCATAAAGTGATCTGCCCGTACTGCGGCGCCGGTTGCCAGTTTAACCTCCTGGTCCAAAACGGCCAGGTCGTGGGCACCGAACCGCTCAACGGCATCACCAACCAGAGCGAGCTGTGCCTTAAGGGCATGAGCGGCTACGACTTCATCAACGACACCAAGATCTTGACTCCTCGCGTACTGCACCCGATGATCCGCCGCACTAAGGGCGCGGATCTTGAGCGCGTAAGCTGGGACGAGGCACTGGATTTCACCGCATCTAAGATGCAGGCCATAATTGACGAATATGGTCCTAACGCTGTCATGACCACCGGCTCTTCGCGAGGCGGCGGCAATGAGGCGAACTACGTCATGCAGAAGTTTACGCGTGCGTGCATCGGCACCCACAGCGTGGACAACTGCGCCCGTACTTGACACGGCCCTACTGTCCTCGGTCTGATGGACACGGTTGGTTCAGGTTGCATGTCATGCTCCATCCCCGGTATGGAGGATGCGGGCTGCATTTTCCTCTTCGGCTATAACCCTGCCGATTCGCACCCCATCGTCGCAAGGCGTATCGTGCGAGCCAAAGAAAAGGGTTGCAAGATCATCGTCGCCGATCCGCGCCATATCGAAACCGCGCGTATCGCCGATCTCTACCTTCCGATCAAGAACGGTTGCAACGTTGCGTTCCTCAACGCCTTTGCCAACTGTCTGGTCAACGATGGCCTCTACGACAAGGAATTCGTCGCCGAGCACACGAACGGCTTTGACGAGTGGTGGGAGACCATCAAGAACTACACTCCCGAATCTGTACAGGACATCACGGGTGTCGAGCCCGCGTTGATCCACCAAGCTGCCGAGATGTACGCCACGGCGAAGCCCTCTGCCATCATTGGCTGGGGCATGGGCGTATGCCAGCAGAAGCAGAACCTGAAGACGGTGCACACCATCGCCTCCATCGCCTGCGTTGCCGGCCAGATCGGCAAACCCAATTCCGGCCTCGCGCCCGTGCGCGGTCAGAATAACGTCCAGGGCTCCTGCGATATGGGCATGCTGCCCAACCTGTACCCTGGCTACCAGAAAGTCACCGACCCCGCAGTGCGTGCCAAGTTTGCCAAAGCTTGGGGCGTGCCCGAGGAAAAGCTCCCGCTCGAGGAGGGCTACAAGCTCACCGATCTGGGCCACCTGGTCGACGAGGGCAAGGTGCACTGCTTCTACAACTACGGCGAGGACCCGGTGCAGACCGAGCCCGATTCGGCCGGTATGCGCAAGACGCTCTCCGAGCTGGATCTGTTCATTTGCCAGGACATCTTTATGACGCAGACGACCATGCTCGCCGACGTCATCCTGCCTGCCACCTCTTGGGGCGAGCACGAGGGTGTCTTTACCGCATCCGACCGTAGCTTCCAGCACTTTGACGCGGCCGTTCCGCCCAAGGGCGAGTGCCGTCACGACTGGGAGATCTTCGCGGACCTGTCCACGCGTATGGGTTACCCCATGCACTACGACAACACCGAGCAGATCTGGAACGAGTGCATTAGCCTGTGCCCCAACTTTGTGGGCGCAACCTACGAGAAGATGGCTCCCGAGGGCGGCTACGCCCAGTGGCCCGTCAAGAGCACCGATGTGAACGACCACGGTACGCCCGACATGTTCGCTGGTGGCAAGTTCACCACCAAGGACGGCCGCGCCAACCTGATGGCGCACGACTGGGAGGCGCCCTCCGAGCTTCCCGACGATGAGTACCCGCTCATCCTGTGCACCGTCCGCGAGGTCGGCCACTACAGCTGCCGTTCGATGACCGGCAACTGCAAGACGCTGGCGCTGCTTGCCGATGAGCCCGGTTTTGTCCGCATGAATCCCGCGGACGCCCAGGCGCGCGGCATCAAGAACGGCGACATCGTCTCGATTCACAGCCGCCGCGGCCAGGTATACAGCCGCGCCGACGTGAGCGACCGTATCAACAAGGGCACGGTCTATATGACCTACCAGTGGTGGATCGGCAAGTGCAACGAGCTGACCATGCACAAGGTCGACCCGGTCTCGCATACGCCCGAGGACAAGTTCTCCGCCTGCCAGGTAGACGCCATTGCCGACCAGGTCTGGGCCGAGGGCGAGGTCGAGCGTCAGTACACCGAGCTCAAGCAGGCTCTGGTGGACGCCGCCGCTCCCCAGGACGTTGAGCCCGGCGCCGCCAAGTTCGACGACGAGACGCACGTGAATCAAATCGTGTAGTCCCGTTCTCGTTGGCTTTTTGGGCCGGGCGTCCCGTACGTTCGGGAGCCCGGCCCGTTATTTTGAAAGGAAGTGGGGATGAACCGCTTCATCGACATCAACCCGGAGAGGTGCATCGGCTGCGGAACATGCCAGTCCGCCTGTGCCGACGCCCACCGGATGCAGGGTCTTCAGGATACGCCGCGCCTGGCGCTCGTGAAGACCGGCGGTATTTCGGCCGCCCTAGCCTGCCACCATTGCGAGGGTGCCCCCTGCGCCGAGGTCTGCCCGGTGAATGCCATCGAGCACGATGGCGATCGCATCCACGTCAAGGAGCAGGAGTGCATCGGGTGCAGGCTGTGCGCCATTGCGTGCCCCTTCGGAGCCATCCATCCCGATGGCACGTCTATCGCCGGTGTCGCAGGCATGTGCGACCCGACGCCTTCGTATCCTAAGTCCCTGAGCAGCCTGCTTACGTGGGCTCCTGGCCAGTACACCTGCGCTGTCAAGTGCGACCTGTGTGCCTTCGATCCGGACGGCCCGCATTGTGTGGCGGCGTGCCCCACCAAGGCGCTGACCGTCATGGGCGGCGCGGCCGATCGCGAGCTCGACGAGGCCAAGCGCCTGCGCTCGATCGAAAACGGTCCGGCCGTCGATGTTACCGCTGTGGCCCAGGGCCTGTCCGAGAAAGCAGAAGGGAGCGTAAACAATGGATAGCATGACGCTGTTTATCGCATCGCTTGCCGTCTCGTGCATCGGTGCGCTCGCCTCGGTTCTGCTGATTAAGGCCGACAACGCCGCCAAGACCGCCGGCTGCCTGATCGGCGCCGTCGCGGCCGTGCTGTCGTTCATCGCGGGCCTCGAGGCCGTGCTTGGCGACGTTTCGTCCCTCAACACGGTCTTCTTTTTCCCGTTCGCCCGTCTCGAGCTCTTGCTCAACGGCCTTGCGGGCCTGATCGTGGTCCTCATCTCAATCCTCGCCTTTGCGGGCTTCATCTACGGTCTGTCCTACTTCGACGAGTACCCGGGCAAGGTCGGGCGCGCCGGTTTCTTCATGAACACCTTCGTCGCCTCGATGATGCTCGTCATCACCGCCGACAACGTGTTCTGGTTCCTGGTCGCCTTCGAGCTCATGTCGCTTACGAGCTACTTCCTTGTCGTCATCGAGGAGAACAAGAACTCCATCAAGGGCGGTTGGCTCTACTTCGTCATCGCGCACGTGGGCTTTGTCCTTATCATGGCGAGCTTCCTGCTCATGACCAACGGCGTGGGCGGTTCCTTCAGCTTCAGTGATTTCCGTACGCATGACTTTGGACCCGCCATCTCCTCCGCGTGCTTCGTCCTCGCGTTCTTCGGATTTGGCGCGAAGGCCGGTATCATCCCGCTGCACTCCTGGCTGCCCCAGGCGCACCCCGAGGCGCCGTCCAACGTGTCCGCCCTCATGTCCGGCGGCATGATCAAGATCGGCATCCTGGGAATCCTCAAGGTCGGTCTCGACCTGCTCGCGGGTTCGGGCGTCCAGCTCTGGTGGGGCCTCATGGTCCTGGTCTTCGGATCCATCTCGTCGGTCCTGGGCGTCGTCTACGCCCTCCACGAGCACGACATCAAGCGCCTGCTGGCCTACCACTCCGTCGAGAACATTGGCATCATCTTGCTCGGTGTCGGCGCGTCCATGACGGCGCACGCCCTGGGCAACGACGTCATCGCGACGATCGCGCTCATGGCCGCCCTCTACCACACGCTCAACCACGCCATGTTCAAGGGCGAGCTGTTCTTCGGCGCGGGCTCCCTGCTCTATGCCACGGGTACGCGCAACATGGAGAAGATGGGCGGTCTGTTCCGTCGCATGCCGGTCACGGCCGTCTGCTTCCTCATCGGTGCCCTTGCCATCTCGGCCATCCCGCCGCTCAACGGCTTCGTTTCCGAGTGGTTCACCTACCAGTCCCTGTTCAACATCTCGACGCTCTCCGACCCGGTCGTCATGGTGTTCGCCGTCGCCTCCGCGGCCGCGCTCGCCATCACCGGTGCCCTGGCAGTCACGTGCTTCGTGAAGGCCTACGGCGTTTCGTTCGCGAGCAGCCCTCGTTCCCAGGAGGCCGCGAACGCCAAGGAGTCCCCGGCTCCGATGTTGTTCTCGCAGATGCTCCTCGCGGCTATCTGCGTGGTGCTGGGAATCGGCTCTCCCGTCATCGCCCCGGTTCTGGGCGACGTCGCCCAGAGCGTGCTTGCCGGTTCCGCCGTCACAGCCACCTCGGGCGTGTCTCTGGTGAACGAGATTTCCGGTGCCGCCACCTCCACCCCCGCGATCGCCATCGCGCTCGTGGTCCTCACCGGCCTCGCGTTTGCGTTGAGGTCCTACCTCGGCACCAAGGTCCCCGCTAAGAAGACCGACCCTTGGGCGTGCGGCTACGAGCCCAACGAGCACATGCCCGTTGTCGCCACGAGCTTCGCGTCCGACGTCGAGCTCTTCATGGGCCCGCTCTACACCCTGCGCGAGGTATGCACCAATATCTGCTGGTCCATCGCGCACGTGTTCCAGAAGCTCACCGGTGTCGCTCAGGGCGTCGAGCCCCTGCCCGACCGCTTCCTGGTCGATGCACCGAGCGAGGGTGCCGACAAGCTGGCCGGCCTCGCCTCCAAGATCGAGGGCGGCAACTACTCCGTATACATCTGCTACATCGTCGCGGCGCTCGTGGTCTTCCTCGTGCTCGCCGTGGTCATGGTCTAGAGAGGGGAGAGGATATTATGAACATCGTTCTTGCGATAGCGCAGGGCCTCGTGGTCATGCTGGTCGCGCCCTTCTTCTCCGGCCTCGCCCGTGTGATTCGCGCGAAGATGCACAATCGCCGCGGTCCGTCCATCCTTCAGGATTACCGGGACCTCGCGAAGCTCATGGCGCGTCCCGAGTCCGTGAGTTCCGACTCGAGCTTCGTGCTGCGCATCATGCCGCCGCTGTTCCTCGCGGTGTCGTTCATGCTCGCCATGGGCCTGCCCATGTTCACGCTCGAGAGCCCCATGCCCGTCTTTGGTGACGCCATCACCATCATGTACGCGCTCGCGCTGCCCCGCTTCTTCTTCGCGCTGTCCGGCGTGGATTCCTCCAACGCCTACGCGGGCTTCGGCGGTATCCGCGAGCTCCTCATGAGCGTGCTCATCGAGCCGTCCATGCTCATCGCGCTGTTTACCGTCGCCATCGTGTGCGGCTCCACGGACATTGCGACCATGGGTCAGCACATCGTTACGGGCAACGTCTCGAGCGTCGTCGCCGTTATCCTCGCCGGCGTCGCCTTCGCGGCCGCCTGCTATATGGAGCTCGGCAAGCTTCCGTTCGATCAGGCCGAAGCCGAGCAGGAGCTCCAGGAGGGCCCGCTCGCCGAGCTCTCCGGCCCGTCCCTGGCCATGATGAAGCTCGCCATGGGCATGAAGCAGGTCGTGGTCGTCGCTTGGTTCACCTCCATCTTCATCCCCTGGGGAGAGCCCGCGACCATCGGCGTCACCGCTCTCGTGGGCGCCGTCGTCTTCCTTGTCAAGTGCCTGGTCGATTTCGTTGTCTGCGGCGTGCTCGAGAACTCCGTTTCCCGTTCGCGCTTCAAGGTGCTCGGTAACCAGACCTGGGCCGTCGTCGGCATCGCGGTCCTCGCGTTCGTCTTCGTCGTCGTAGGCGTGTAGGGAGAAGGGAGAAACTATGTCAATCGAATCGAGCTTGTCCCTCTTTGCCATGGTGGCGATCGCCGTCCCCATGCTGGGCTCCCTGCTCATCGTCATGCTGCCGCGTCCCTACGCTAAATGGATCTGCGCCTTTGCCGGCGGCATCGCCACGGTCGCTTCCGTTGGCTTGGCCGCGACGTTTGCCGGAAACGGCATGAACGCGGTCGATGTAACCTGGGCGAGTATGGGCCAGACCTTGGTCATGGGCTTCATATTCGACCGGATGAGCACGCTGCTCGCACCCGCGTTCGTCGCTATCGGCCTGCTCGTCGTCATCTATTCGTTCCCGTACATGAGCGATAAGAACAAGGAGCATCCCGACGCGCCCCGTCGCCGCTTCTACGTGTACTTCTCCACGTTCATCGGCGCCATGGCCGGTCTCGCCTACAGCTCCACCATCGTCGGCCAGCTCGTTTTCTTCGAGATCACCGGCGTGTGCTCCTGGGGCCTCATCAGCTACTACATGACGCCCACGGCCAAGAAGGCCGGTATGAAGGCGCTCATCATCACCCATATCGGCGCTCTGGGACTCTACATCGGCGCGGCCTTCCTGTTCGCCGGAACCGGCACGTTCGCGCTGAGCGCGATCTCCCAGCTCGATTCCGGTATGAAGACCGTCGTGCTGCTGCTCATCCTGTTCGCCGCTTGGGCCAAGTCCGCCCAGTTCCCGCTCTACATGTGGCTGCCCTCCGCAATGGAGGCCCCCACGCCCGTTTCCGCCTACCTCCATGGCGCGTCCATGGTGAAGGTCGGCGTGTGCGTGTTCGCCCGCGCTCTTGCGAGTGCCGGCGATATCCCCGAGATCGTCGGTTGGGTCGCCATCATCGACGCCGTCGTGACCATGCTCTTCGGCTTCCTCATGTACCTGCCCCAGAAGGATATGAAGCGCCTGCTCGCCTTCTCGACGATCGCGCAGCTCGCCTACGTGTTCTTCGGCCTGGGCCTCTCCGTGTTCGGAAGCCAGATGGCGTTCAACGGCGCCGTCGAGCACATCTTCAACCACGCGTTCACCAAGACCCTGTTCTTCCTCATCGCCGGCTCCCTCAGCTTCACGCTGGGAACCCGTATGTTGCCCAAGATCCAGGGCCTCATGAAGAAGTACCCGGTCACGGGCGTGGGCTTCGCGGTCGCCGCGACCGCTATCGCCGGCGTGCCCCCCATGAGCACGTTCTTCTCCAAGTTCCAGATTATTTCCGGTGGCTTCGCGGTTGGTGCTTCCAACACGGTTATCTTCGTCCTCGTGTGCGTCATGGTCGTCGAGACCGTCGCCACCTTCGCATGGTTCCTGCGTTGGATGGGTAAGGTCCTGCCCGGTGAGCCGAGCGAGACCGTGGCCGCCGGCCAGCCCCTTCCGCGCGCCATGGCGTTCGTGTTCGTCGTCCTCATGATCATGGTCGTCGTCGCCGGTCCTCTGTCCTCTAGTTGGATGGGTTAGGAGGTAGGACATGGGTTATTCGTTAGTCAATATCCTGGGCGGTCTTCTGATCGTGACCTCCACCATGGTGGTCGTCTCGAAGACCATCCCGTCCGCCATTAAGTGGTACGCGATCCAGTCGGTTGTCCTGGTGGGCGTGCTGCTCACCCTGGGCCTCACCACCGGTGCCACCGAGCTTCTCATGTGGGCCGCGTCGGCCTTCGTCACCAAGGTGATCCTCGTTCCGTTCATTCTCAACCGTGCCTACAAAAAGATGGGTTCGCCTGCCGATAGCACGCTGACCTCCTCCATCAAGCCGGCCTGGACCATCATCCTCACCGGTCTGGAGGTGGCCATCTGCTTCGCGGTGGTCACGCGCCTGAGCCTGCCCACCGCTGAGGTGGCTACTCCGGCCCTCGCCATCAGCTTCGCGCACTTCTTCGTCGGCCTCACGTGCATCATCTCCCAGCGCAACATCCTCAAGCAAATCTTCGGGTACTGCCTTATGGAGAACGGTAGCCACGTGACGCTCGCCCTGCTCGCGCCCACGGCCCCCGAGATCATCGAGATCGGCATCGCCACCGACGCCATTTTCGCCGTCATCATCATGTCCGCCGTCGTCGTGAGGATCTGGAACGACACCAAGTCGCTCGACTCCCACGACCTGACCGAATTGAAGGGGTAGGCCATGGATGTTTCAATGCTGACGGTCGCCCTGCTCGCTTGTCCCCTCGTGTTCTCCCTGATTATGGCTGCGCTCCCCAAGACGACGTCCTACAGCGTCTTTGCGGGGCTCAACACCATCTCCGTCGCGGCGACCCTCGTCCTTTCGGTCGTCACCGCGGGAACCATGCTCTCGAGCGGGCAGAATATCGACGCTTTGGGCCTGTGGCTCCATCTCGATTCGCTCTCGTCGATCTTCGTCCTTCTGGTAGGCATCATCGGGTTCATCACCGGCGTGTACTCCATCTCCTATATCAAGATCGATATCGAGGAGAAGACCATGCCGGCCGAGCGCACCAAGCAGTACTACGCGCTGTTTAGCCTGTTCGTTTTCACGATGCTGCTCGCCTGCCTGTCCAACAACATCATCCTCACCTGGGCGGCGGTCGAGGCCACCACGCTGTCGACCGTGTTCCTCGTGGGCATCTACAAGAACAAGCAGGCGCTCGAGGCGTCTTGGAAGTACGCGATGGTCTGCACCGCCGGCGTGGCCTTCGGCCTGTTCGGCACGCTGCTCATCTACGCGAACGCCGCCGATATCATGCCCAACGCGCATGAGGCAGCCTTCCTCACCTCCATCATGCCCTACGCCGACCAGTTCGACCCGATGCTCGTGCGCCTCGCGTTCGCGTTCATCGTCATCGGCTTCGGCACCAAGGCGGGCCTGTTCCCCATGCACACTTGGCTGCCCGACGCGCACTCCCAGGCTCCGAGCCCGGTCTCCGCGCTGCTCTCGGGCGTGCTGCTCAAGTGCGCCATGCTGGTGATCATCCGCTTCTACTCCCTGTCCATCATCACGGTGGGCGACACCTATCCGCGTACGCTCCTGCTCATCCTGGGCACGCTGTCCATCCTGGTGGCCGCCCTGTGCATCTTTAAGCAGGACGATATCAAGCGCCGCTTCGCGTACTCCTCCGTCGACAACGTCGGCGTGGTCGCGCTGTGCCTGGGTATCGGTGGTCCGCTCGGTATCGCCGCCTGCCTGCTGCACTGCATCTTCCACGGTTTCACGAAGGCGCTCGCCTTCTGCATGGCCGGTAACATCCAGCACATCTACCACACCCGCGACCTGAACAAGATCAAGGGCGTCGTCGAGATCGCTCCCGTCACGGCAGCGCTCACCATCATCGCCCTGCTCGCGCTCGCCGCCTTCCCGCCGTTCGCCCTGTTCATCTCCGAGTTCCTCACCTTCGTGGCCGGCGTCCAGTCCGGTCCCATCTGGGTGGTCGTGCTCGTGGCCATTGGCCTCACCGGCGTGTACTTTGCCCTTACCGGCATCGCGCTCAAGTCCATCTTCGGCAAGGCGCCCGAGGGCATGAAGCGCCACGAGGTGCCCGCCCTCATGATCATCCCCGAGATCGCCCTCGCGATCGTGGTCATGTGGTTCGGTATCGCCACCCCGGTCGCCATCACGAGCGGCGTCGAGGATGCAACGTCCGTCGTTTTGAACCAGAGCGTCGAAGAGCTCCACGAGGCTCCTCTCTACCGCATGGTGTTCAGTTCCCAGACCAAGACAAGCGAGGTGAATTAGCACCATGGCAGAACCTGAAAAGAAGGACTACGCTCGTCGTTGCGAAAGCCACGTCGAGGCCCTGCGCGCCGCAGTGCCGGGCGCTATCGAGAAGGTTGAGTGGCAGTGCGAGGACCAGCTGACGATCACCGTCAAGCAGGACAAGCTGCCCGAGGCCGTCCACTACCTGTATTACGAGCGCTACGGCTGGATTCCCGTGATCATCGGCAACGACGAGCGCAGTCTGTGCGGCCGTTACGCCGTGTATTACGTCATCTCCATGGAGGGGGAGGACCCCGGCTGGGTGACCGTGCGCACCGAGGTCGATCCCGCCAAGATGACGTTCCCGTCCGTGACGCCGTTCGTCCCCGCCTGCGTGTGGGGCGAGCGCGAGCTGCGCGACATGTTCGGCCTGATCCCCGAGGGTCTGCCCGACCGTCGCCGCCTGGTACTGCCCGACGACTGGCCCAGCGGCCTGTACCCGCTGCGCAAGGACTCCATGGACTACCGCTTCCGTCCCGCTCCGGCGAGCGACATGGAAAACTACGAGTTCTTGGCCGATACCAAGGGCAAGGAGACCACACTCGTCCCCATGGGCCCGCTGCACATCACCTCCGACGAGCCCGGCCACTTCCGCCTGTTCGTTGAGGGCGAGACCATCGTCGATGCCGACTACCGTCTGTTCTACGTGCACCGCGGCATGGAGAAGGTCGCCGAGACGCGCCTGAACTATGACGCCGTGACGTTCCTCGCCGACCGTATCTGCGGCATCTGCGGCTGCGCTCACTCGGTGGCCTATGCCGAGGCCGTCGAGCGCGCCCAGGGCATTCATGTCCCGCCGCGAGCCCAGTACATCCGCGCCATCATGCTCGAGGTCGAGCGCCTGCACTCGCATCTGCTCAACATTGGCCTGGCGTCGCACTACACGGGCTTCGACTCCGGCTTCCAGCAGTTCTTCCGCGTCCGCGAGAAGTCCATGGACCTGGCCGAGAAGCTCTCCGGTCACCGCAAGACCTACGGCCTCAACGTGATCGGCGGCGTGCGTCGCGATATTTTGGCCGAGCAGAAGCTCTCCACGCTCACGACCATCCACCAGCTGCGCTCCGAGGTTCAGGAACTCGTCGACATGCTGCTCTCCACGCCCAACTTTATTGAGCGTACGAGTGGCATCGGCATTCTGGACCGCAAGATCGCACGTGACTTCTCGCCGGTCGGCCCGCTCATGCGTGGCTCGGGCTATGCCCGCGACGTGCGCTTTGACCATCCCTTCGACGGCTACGCCGATCCGGACGTCCAAATGATGCACGCCGCCACGGCCGACACCTGCGATGCCTTCGGCCGTACCGCCGTCCGCATCCAGGAGGTCTACGATTCGATCGACATGATCGAGACCATGCTCGAGAACTGCCCGTCGGGCCCCATCCTCACCACGGATTGGGAGTACACCCCGCACAAGTACGCCATCGGCGCCACCGAGGCGCCGCGCGGCGAGGACGTGCACTGGGCCATGCTCGGCAATAACCAGAAGTGCTACCGCTGGCGCGCCAAGGCCGCCACGTACAGTAACTGGCCGGTCCTGCGCTACATGTTCCGCGGCAACACCGTGGGCGACGCGGCGCTGATCGTCGGCTCGCTCGACCCGTGCTACTCCTGCACCGACCGTGTGACGGTGACCGATGTCGCCGCCAAGCGCGACCACGTGCTCGACAAGGAGCAGTTCGAGAACGTCTGGCGCGACAACTCGCCGCTTGCGGGCGAGGGCACCATGGCCGCTCCGCTCGATGAGGAGGCGCTCTAATATGCTGAAGCTTTGGAAGGTTAACGCCAAGGCCGGCGACGCGACGGTCAAGTACCCGTTTGCGCCGTTCCCCACCAACAAGGACATGCGCGGCAAGCCCGAGCACAATGCCGAGCTCTGCATCGCCTGCGGTGCCTGCGGCGTGGCGTGCCCGGCCGATGCCATTCGCATGGATACCGACCTTGCGGCCGATACCATCACCTGGTCGATCGACTACGGTCGCTGCATCTTCTGCGGCCGCTGCGAGGAAGCCTGCCCCATGGAGGCCATCAAGCTCACCGAGGAGTTTGAGCTGGCCGTCATGAGCAAGGACGACCTCACCAGCAAGAGCGTCTATACGCTCGAGCACTGCTCGCGCTGCGGCAAGCCGTTTGCCCCGCACAAGGAGATCGACTACGCCAAGCGCCTGCTGCAAAAGACCGGCGGCATGGAGGCTATCCAGGCCGCCCGTACCGTCGGTATGTGCCAGGAGTGCAAGCGCGAGCTCGACGCCCTGCGCGCCGCCTCGGCCGTAAAGACCGGCAACGCGCACGGCATGGCTGCCAACGAGACGCTTGCGTCCGGCGAGCCCCAGGGCCCCGGCATGGAGTATCTGGGCGGCCACGGCGTGAACCCGGAGTATATCGACCGCGAGCTCAACCCCGATGCGCCCGAGATTCCCGCCGGTCCGGCGCCGGTCGAGGGCATCATCATGGATTTTGAAACGAAGGAGGAGTAACCATGGCCGAACCCACGCTTTTGCCCGAGCGGCTCCAGTACCGCCCGACCAAGATCGACCTCGACGAGAGCATCGAGAAGGCCAAGGCGACCCTTCTTAAGAAGATCAAGCGCTCGGTGTATGTCTACCGCGTTGACTGCGGCGGCTGCAACGGCTGCGAGATCGAGATCTTCGGTTCCATCACGCCCGTCTTCGACGTCGAGCGCTTTGGCATCAAGGTCGTGCCCTCGCCTCGTCATGCCGACGTGCTGTTGTACACCGGCGCCGTGACGCGTGCCATGCGCATGCCGGCCCTGCGCGCCTTTGAGGCCGCACCCGATCCCAAGATCGTGGTGTCCTATGGCGCGTGCGGCTGCACCGGTGGCATCTTCTACGACAACTACTGCGTCTGGGGCGGCACGGACAAGATTCTGCCGGTCGATGTCTACATCCCCGGCTGCCCGCCCAGCCCCGCGCAGACCATCTACGGCTTTGCCATGGCGCTCGGTCTGCTGGACCAAAAGCTCCATGCCGAGACCACGGTGGAGGCCGCCGGCGAGCAGGCCGATATCCTGCACCCCGGCGTGCCGTACAAGCTGCGTGTGGCCATCGAGCGTGAGGCTCGCGCCATGAGCGGCTACCGCTACGGCCGTGACCTGGCCAACGAGTTTATGGATACGCTCGAGGGCGCGCCCAAGGGCGATATCCGCGGCGCCATGGCGCTGCTCATCGATAAGCAGGACGATCCGCGCCGCGTCGAGGTGTACTCGGCGCTGCAGGATCTGGTGCTGGCCGGAGGTCGCTAGATGGAGCTCACGGACCGCTCTGGTTACTTTGCGGGTCCCGGCATGCTCGGCGGCTCTTTTGGCGATGCCTCGCGCGCAAGCGACGAGGCCGCCGAGGGCGTCGCCGACCCCTGCCTGGGCCATACGCCCGACCAGGTGGTCTTCTATGAGCTCACGCGTAAGTTTGTGGAGACCGAGGAAGACGTTCCCCAGGAGGCCTGCGACGTGCTGTACTACACGCTCGCCGTGGGCCACCACACCGGCGTGCTCGACTGCTTTGAGCCGCGCCTGTCGGTGCCGGTGGATGTCTTCTATTCGCTCGTCGACGCGCTGCCGGAGGGGGAGGCCAGGACCAAGTTCGAGGCCATCCGCTCCTTTGGCGAGTGCCAGCTCGACAAGGCGGCGGTGCCGTCGCTGCTCGAGGCCTGCGACACGCTGCTCGACGAGCGCGGTTTTCGCGGCTCGGCCAAGGCCGGCATCTCCGTGTTCGACGACGACTTTGGCCTGCATGCCCAGCAGGTCGCGTTTCTGATGAAGTTCCGCGATCTGGTGGAGCGCGTGCGCGATGTGTCGGGTGTGTATCTGACGGGGAGGTTGCAGTAATGGGTCGCGTTGTGGATGGACGTGTGAACGGCGCCCCGTTTGCGGGTATCGTGCTCACGGCGGGAAGCGTGCTGCGTGCCGACGATGCCGCCGGCCCCGTGCTCTCCAAAAAGATGGAGGACGCACCCATCGCCGGTTGGTACACCATCGACGGCGGTCAAACGCCCGAGGACGACATCATCGAGGTCAAGCGCGAGCGTCCGCCGCGTTTGGTTTTGGTCGATGCCGCCGACATGGCGCTGCCCGTCGGCGCCATCCGTTTGCTCGACAAACGTGATGTGGCCCGCAAGTCGATGTTCACCACGCATTCGCTTCCTTTGTCGATTCTGATCGAGGAAATCGAGCAATCGTGTGATGATATCGTCTTCGTTGGGATTCAGCCGGGCGACACGGAGTTCTACAACCCCATGTCCCCGGAAGTCTTTGACGCCGTCGACGCCGTGTACGACGCCGTGGCCGCCAACGACTTTTCCCACTTTGTCCGCTTGGGGCAAGAGCAATAGGAGCGCTTGTCCCTGCTGATTAGGAAAGAAGTGATTGACATGGCAGATTCCAAGGCAGAATATCCCGCTCCCGATTGCCTGGCGCCCGCCGCGATCGAGGCCAAGACCGAGGCCGCCGGCGTGACCAAGGCCAACCTGCCGGTCGCAAAGGCCTTTCTGCTGGCAATGTTCGCCGGTGCGTTTATTGCCTTCGGCGGCCTGTTCTTTACCGTGTTCTTGAGCGATAGCACGCTGGGCTGGGGCGCCCAGCGCGTCGTGGGCGGCCTGTGCTTTTGCCTGGGCCTGGTGCTCGTGCTGGTGTGCGGCGCCGAGCTGTTCACCGGCAACTCGCTTATGGTCTGCGCGCTCAAGAGCAAAAAGATCACCCTGGTCCAGATGCTCAAGGCCTGGGTTGTCGTGTGGGTCGGCAATTTTGTCGGTGCCCTGTTCATCGTCTTTTTGGTGTACATGGCCGGCATCTATAAGCTCAACGGCGAGGCGGTCGCCAATTCCATGGTGAGCGTCGCCGCCGGCAAGGTGACGATCGACTGGGTGACGATCTTCTTCCGCGGCATCCTGTGCAACATCTTTGTGTGCCTGGCCGTGTGGATCGGTACCGCCGGCAAGACCGTGGTCGATAAGGTCGTGGGCATTCTGCTGCCCATCGCCGCCTTTGTGGCCTGCGGTTTTGAGCACTGCGTCGCCAACATGTACTTTTTGCCCATGGGCGCCGTGATGCACGCGTGCGGCTATGGTGCCAAGGTTGCCGGGGCCGATGCGCTCAACGCCGCGGGCATTGCGTTTAACCTGTCCGCTGCCACGCTGGGCAACATCGTGGGCGGCGCGGTTCTGGTCGCGCTCGGCTACTGGTTTATCTACGCCAAGAAGTCCGAGGCGTAAGGTATCGTCTGTTTGACGTTGGGCCTCCCGCGGGGCGTTGCCGTGCGGGAGGCTTTTTGGGTCCGGGACTCGTTGCCGGGCTTTTGGCCTGCTGTGTTTGGCTGATGAAAGGGGTAATCGAGATGGCATCTGCTGTGGAGCGTGACGGTCGCGCCGTGGTGACCACATGCGGGGGATGCTATGCCGATTGCGCCTTTGCAGCCCATGTTGAGGATGGGCGTGTGGTGGCCGAGTTGCCGGTTGCGGGGCATCCGTGCGCGGCGCGTGCCCTGTGCGCCCGCGGACGGCATCGCCTGACAATGCCGTTTGACGAGCGCGACCGCATTGTGCACCCCATGCGACGCCGCCGGGATGGCTCGGGGTTCGATGCGATTACCTGGGACGAGGCGTTTGCCCAGATTGCCGAGCGCCTTTTGGGGATTGTTGACGAGCGCGGGCCTCGTGCGCTGGGTATGACGCTCGGCGTGCCCTCGTTCGACCGCTACTGGGCGTATCGTTTTATGCATGCGCTTGGTTCGCCCAACGTGTACGGTGCCGACGGTGCCTGCGAGGTAAGTCGACTTACCGGTTGGGAGCACAGCTTGGGCTATAGTCCCGCCTCCGACCTTGCGCACACCGATTGCATCATGTATCTGGGGCGCTCCATTGTCGATTCGTCGACGATGGGGGCCGTTGATGCGCTCAACGATGCCCGTCGACGTGGGGCTAAGATTATCGTGGTTGACCCTCGGCGCAGCGGTTCGGCTGCTATTGCCGACCGCTGGCTGCGCGTGCGTCCCGGATGCGATTTGGCCTTGCTGCTGGGCATTGCGCATGTCTTGATTGCCGAGGACCTGTATGACCATGAGTTCGTGACCCGCTATACCACGGGTTTTGACGAGCTGGCGCAGGCGGCCCGTGCTTGGACGCCCGAGTGGGCCGAGTCGATGTGCGACGTGCCGGCCGCAGAGATTGTCGCCACGGCGCGCGATCTCGCTGCCGCCGCGCCTGCCGCTGTGGTGGACGCGGGCTTTCATGGCGGCATCGGTATCGCGTATGCCAATAGCACCCAGACCGCGCGCGCTATTTGCTTGGTCGATGTGCTGCTGGGCTGCATCGGACACGCGGGCGGCGCGCTCAACCCGCCCACGCCGCTTGTGTTGGGCGACCTCGATCCCGCACGCTTTGCGACGCCGCCGGTGCCACGCGGGCCCAAGCTGGGGTCCGAGCGCTATCCACTGGTCGATCCGGTGCGCGGCCTGTGTACGACCATCGGTCAGTCGATTCTTGCCGGCGATTTACGTGGGCTCATCGTCTATGCCAGTAACCCCGGTGCGGGCTATGGCAATGCACAGGCTTGGTTGAGTATTTTGCAGCAGCTTGACTTGCTCGTGACAATTGATATTCGCTGGTCCGAGACGGCGCGCGCTTCCGACTTCGTGCTGCCCGACGTGACGTATCTGGAGGCCGACCGCGGCGTGGGTACGGTCGTGGGCCGCAACGACGCGCGTGTGTTCTACCGCAATGCCGTGTTGCCCGTGTTGCATGGCGACACGCGTCCCGGTCGGGAGATTTTTGCCGGTTTGGCTGCGGCCTGCGGCGTGGGTGAGTACTTTCGGTTTACGTCCGACGACCTGGCGGCTGCGCAGGTGGCGCCGTTTGGGATCGATCTGGACGAGCTCAAGGAGCGCGGCTGGGCCGATACGGGCATGGCGCTGCCGACGCGCACGGGTGAGCCGGTGATTCCGCTTGCCGGCGGCAAAATTGCGCTTGCAAGTGACGTATGGGAACGAGCCGGTCTGGGTCGTGTACCCAACTGGATCGCTCCCATGGTGGAGCCTGGCCCGGGGATGTTTCGCCTCATTAGCGGCAACCGTCCCTTTGAGTCGCATACCTCGCGCAGGCTCGCGGCCCAAGGTGCCGCCGAGGCTGGATCGGACCTGGATGCCGTGCAGATGAATGCCGATGCTGCTGCGCGCATGGGTATCGCCGATGGCGAGGTCGTCGAGCTTGTGAGCGACATGGGCCGTGACCGCGTGCGCGTGGAGACGACGCCGTATCTGCATCCGGCGTGCATCTTTACGTCGGCCGCCCCCGGCGGGCGTTCGTTTGGCGCCGATGCCGCTGGCGCTCAAGCCTTGGGCGTGGGCCCGCTCGACCATACGCCGCTGCGCTGGGACCCGTTGACGGGTGCCGCGCTCACCCAGGAAAACGCCGTTCGCGTGGAAAAGATCGCGGCGCGCGAGGATAATAGCTATTGATTGACTCAGCCGATCGAATTGGCTGATAGTTTGACGTTCGAACGATTGATTCACCTTTGGTTTTGAAAGGCCGCACATGAGCGATAGCCAGAACATGTCCGATGAGGTGCGCGCCCGCCTGCGCGCCATTCCCTCCGTCAACGAGCTGCTTGCCGAGTGGCCGGTAGTGAAGGCGGCGGGGGAGACCTGCGACGCGGTGGTGCATGCCGCCGTGACGGCCGAGCTCGACGAGGAGCGCGCAGCCATTCGCGCCGGTGTCGCCCCACGCTCTAAGCGTGACTTGGCCTCGGCGATCGAGTGGCGTGCGCATCGCTCCGCCCTGCCGAGCCTGCGCCCTGCTGTCAACGCTACGGGCGTGGTCATCCATACCATCTTGGGCCGCGCCCCGCTTGCGGAGTCGGCCGCCAAGGCCGTGGCCGAGGTCGCGCGCGGCTACAGCACGCTCGAGTACAGCGTGGACACCTGCTCGCGCGGATCGCGCAAAGAGCATGCCGCGCAGCTCATCCGCTCGCTTACCGGAGCCGAGGATGCGCTGGTCGTTAACAACAACGCGGCCGCAGTGCTGTTGGTGCTGGCGACCCATGCCGCAGGCAAGGAGGTCATCGTCAGCCGCGGCGAGCTTGTCGAGATCGGCGGCAGCTTCCGTATCCCCGATGTTATGGAGGCCTCGGGTGCCAAGCTCGTTGAGGTCGGGGCCACCAACCGCACGCATTTGAGCGACTACGAGCGCGCCATTACGCTCGATACGGCAATGATCCTCAAGGTCCATCCTTCCAACTATCGCATCGAGGGTTTTCACGAAGAGGTGGGCTCTCGGGAGCTTGCCGCCCTGGCCCACAAGCATGGCCTGCTGTTCTACGAGGACCAGGGCTCGGGCGCGCTGTTGCCCGACGACATCTTGGTGCGCGGCGGCGAAGAAACCACGCCGGCTTCGGTTTCGGCGGGGCTCGATATCGTGTCGTGCTCGGGCGATAAGCTGCTGGGTGCCGCGCAGGCGGGCATTATCATGGGTCGTCGCGATCTGGTCCAGGCCTGTGGGTCACATCCGCTTATGCGCGCCTTGCGTCCGGGTAAGCTCGCACTGGCGGCGCTCGAGGCTACACTGCGCATCTACTTGGATGGGGCGGATGTGGCCCATCGCGAGGTGCCGGTGCTCAACATGCTCACGCTCCCGCAGGCTCATCTGGAGCGTCGTGCCCGCAAGCTGCGCGATCGGATGGTCGCCGGGCTCGATAAGGCCGGTTGCCCGTGCGCCGTTCAGGTGGAGATCGTCGAGGAGTCGTCGACCCCCGGTGGCGGCTCGCTGCCTACCGTGGAGCTGCCCACGATGTGCGTTGCTGTGCGTCTTGTTGACGCGCGCTTGACGGTCGATGCGCTCAAGCGCTCGCTTGTCCAGGACTTCGACACGCCGGTCGTCACGCGAACCTCGCACGATCGCATTTTGTTTGACGTCCGTACGCTCGTGGGCGACCGCGATATCGAGACGGCGGCGTCGACGCTCGTCGCGTGCGTTGAGAAGGCGATTGCTCGATGAGTGAGGTTCAGGCGCTGGTGGAGTGCCCCGTTATCGTTGGCACGGCGGGTCACGTTGACCATGGTAAGTCGGCACTGATCGAGGCACTGACTGGCAAGAATCCCGATCGTCTGGAGGTTGAGCGCCGTCGCGGTATGACCGTGGAGCTGGGCTTTGGCGAGCTGGCGCTGCCGAGTGGCAAGATCGTCGGCCTGGTCGACGTGCCGGGCCACTCGCATTACCTGCGCGCCATGGTGCAGGGCGCCACGGGCATCGACGTGGCCGTGCTGGTGGTCTCTGCCGTTGAGGGTGTAATGCCGCAGACGCGCGAGCACGTGCACGTGCTGGAGCTGCTGGGCGTCACGCATATGGTGGTGGCGCTGACGATGTGTGACCTGGCCGATGCCGAGATGACCGAGCTTGCCGAGCTCGATGTCGATGATTTTTTGTCGGGTACCGTGTTTGCGGGCGCGCCGATTGTGCCCGTGTCGTCTAAGACGGGCGAGGGGATCGACGGGCTGCTTGCGGTGCTCGACGAGCAGGTAAGCGCCTGCTGGGATGCCTGCCGCGACCGTGCCGAGCGCACCGATGCCGCGCCGCGCCTGCCGATTGACCGCTGCTTTACGATTAAGGGCGTCGGCACTGTCGTAACGGGAACGCTGCACGATGCGCCGGTTGCGGTGGGCGACGAGCTGATGGCTTTGCCGTCGCGTACGGTCTGTCGCGTGCGCGGGATTCAGGTGCATGGCGATACGCCGCGCGCGCTGCCTGGTCAGCGTGTGGCGCTCAACCTAGTTGGTGACGGTGTCGCGGCGCTTGACCGTGGCGAGATGCTGGGCGTGGCGGACCGCTTTGGCCAGACGTTGCGCTTTATGATGACGTTCACCTACCTGGGCCGCGAGGGCACCAAGCCGCGCGTGCTCGAGTCGGGCGCGCGTGTGCATGTGATGGCCGGCACGGCCGAGGTCGTCGGCCGCATCATGCTTTTGGAGGGTGAGGCCCCCATGGCGGTGGGCGAGACCCGTACCGTGCAGGTGCGCCTGGAGGAGCCGCTGCCGCTGTGTGCCGGAGACCATGCCGTGGTGCTGTCGTATTCGCCCGTGATGCTTATTGGCGGCGGGCGCGTGCTGCTTTCGCGTTGCCGTCGTTCGCGCGAGCTTGCCGAAGGAGAGCGTGCGCTGTATGTGGCGCTTGAGGCCGGCGATATCGCGGGCGGTGTGGGCACTTGGCTGGCGTTGCAGGCGCTGCCGGTTACGGCGGTTGATGTTGCCGAGGCTTTGGATCTTGGTATCGGCGAGGTCGATGCCGCACTGCGCGGGTTGGTGGCGCAGGGCTCCGTTCGCAAGCTTGCCGCGGGCGATGCGGACCTCCTGGCGGACGCCGTGGTGCTCGACGCCGCGATGGATGCACTGGCGGCGACCTTGTCAGCCATGCACGCGACGGCTCCCAAGGAGACGGGCTTTACGCCTGGTGCCGTTGCCCATGCTGCGTGGCCTGCCGCTGATGAAGGCGTTGCCGCGGCCCTGATTGCCGAGGGCTGCTCCCGTGGCGTGTGCGCCGCCGAGGGCGCCGAGGTATTCGATCCGCATTCGGCCGCCGCGGCGGCACGCGTGGTGCGAGAGGCTTGCGAGCGCATCGTCGCGCTGCTTGACGAGGCTGGCCTGGATGCACCGGCGCTTCCCGAGGTGGGCGAACAGCTGCAACTCGGTCGCGACACCATGACGCGTGCCCTGCGCGAGCTTTCGCTCAACCGCTCAATCGTGAAGGTCGAGCGCGACATTGCCTTGTCTGCCACCGCCGAGGCCCATGCGCGCGAGCTCGCCGCCGCCGCCATTGAGGCAGCCGGCGGCGCTGCCACCACGAGCGTGCTGCGCGAGGCCCTGGGCGTGTCGCGAAAGCGCGCCATTAGCATCTTGGAGCACCTGGATGCCGTGCGCTTTACGGTGCTCGACAAGGAGGCCGGCGGCCTGAGGTCCCTGCGCTAGATTGACTGCTCGGTTTGGTAAAATACCGCTGCACTTGGGAACGGATGGGCTCCGGTGGGCTCCGCGGTCCTCAAAACCGTTGCGAGGCGTGCAAAACGTCTTGGATGTGTTCGATTCACATACGTTCCCGCCATACGCTACCAGCGCTTTTGTGCTCGCGGTCTTGCTGCGTGCCGCAAAGGCGCTGTTTTGTTTTTGCACAGGTTTGCCGTGCCGCCCGCTTTATCGGCGACGGTATTTGGCTTCGTGTGCCGGGTTTTGAGCATACCGATGGGGGTGGTTTGCCGTATGACTACCGTAAGACGGGCCGATCTTTCTTGTGTCGTTCAAGCGGGCGGGTTGTCGTCGCGCATGGGCTCCGATAAGGCGCGCATGGCGTTTTGCGGTGAGCCGCTCATCGAGCGCGTACTGGGTCGACTGGTGCCAGTTGCCGGCGAGTTGGTCGTGACGACTTCGCGTCCCAGCGGGCTTGCCTACCTTGAGGAGCGCGCGTTTGGCGGCCTGGTGCCGCGAATAGTGTCGGACCTTGAGGGGCCGGCGGGCGCCATGCGCGGCATCGCGAGTTCGCTGACTGCGGCCCGGCTGCCTCTCGTTGCTATCGTCGCCTGTGATATGCCGTTTGTCTCTTCGGAGCTAATCGGTGCCCTTGCTGGCTGTGTCGAGGCCGAGGCGCTCGACGTGTGCGTGCCGCGCGAGGAGCGGGGGATTGAGCCGCTTTGCGCCGTCTGGCGCCGTGACGCGTGTGCGCCGGTTGCCCAAGAGCTGCTCGCCGGTGACCGTCAGCGAATCCGCTGCCTGATCGACCGGGTGAATGCCGGGTATTTGGACGAGCCTCAGATTGTCGCGGTCGCCGGCTCGACGCTCTGCTTCGAGAACGTCAATACGCCCGAGGAGTTTGCGGCGGCCGAGTTACTCGCCTAGACGATTGGAGTTGCCATGTCTCACGATATTTGTCCCGACACGGGAGAGCCTTGCACTTGCGATGGTTCCGAGCCCTGTACCTGCGGCTGCGGTGGCTGTGGACATACTGCGGAAGAGGAAGCGGCCGCCGCGGCGTATCGCGAGGCACATCGCGAAGGCCCGTCCGGTGATGCCCTCGACCACGAGCGCAAGATTATCGTTTCGTTCGACAGCACCTTCGATGTGATGGAATGCGAGCAGCTGTGCCTTGCCGCCGGTGTGCCCGGGCGCATCATGCCGCTGCCCGGCTCCATTACCGCAGGTTGCGGCCTGTGCTGGGCCATGCCGTTCTCGGGCGATGCGCTCGCCGCCTTCCGCGCCGCCACTGAGGGCCGCATAACCCCTGCCGACTACCATCAGCTCGTCCTCTAACCACCAACACCACCACAAAGGTGCCCAATGTGGTGGTTTGGAACATGTGGACGAAACAGCTTCGAAACACGCGATTTGCGCGTTGGGCACTCAAAAACGCTTCTACCTGCATCGTAATCAAAACGAAACATCTGCTCGTCGGCTTATGCGAAACTTTGCTGCAACAGTGCGATATTATCCATACTCGATAAAGCTCGCGGCGCATGGGGCGCCTCGAACGACACTTTTCTTTTCCATCAATTGGAGGAAGCATGAGCTACACGCAGAAAGTTCTCGAAGAGCTCAAGGCCCGCTATCCCGAGCAGCCTGAGTTCATCCAGGCCGCGACCGAGATCCTCGGCACCATTCAGCCGGCGCTCGACGCCCACCCCGAGTACGAGGAGGCCGCCCTGCTGGAGCGCCTCGTCGAGCCCGAGCGCATCGTCATGTTCCGTGTTCCCTGGGTCGACGATCAGGGCAAGGTTCAGGTCAACCGCGGCTATCGCGTCGAGTTCAACTCTGCCATTGGACCCTACAAGGGCGGCCTGCGCTTTAACCCGACGGTCACCCTGGGCATGCTCAAGTTCCTGGGCCTGGAGCAGATCCTCAAGAACAGCCTGACCACCCTTCCCATGGGCGGCGGCAAGGGCGGCTCCGACTTTGACCCCAAGGGCAAGTCCAACAACGAGATCATGCACTTCTGCCAGTCCTTCATGACCGAGCTCTATCGCCACATCGGCCCCAACACCGACGTTCCCGCCGGCGACCTGGGCGTTGGCGGCCGTGAGGTTGCCTACCTGTTCGGTCAGTACAAGCGCCTGACCAACGAGTGGACCGGCGTCCTTACCGGCAAGGGCCTCTCCTTTGGCGGCTCGCTCGCCCGTACCGAGGCCACCGGCTACGGCCTGGCCTACTTTGTGGACGAGTACCTCAAGAGCCGCGGCGACTCCTTCGAGGGCAAGAACGTCGTCGTTCACGGCTCCGGTAACGTCGCCATCTACGCGGTCCAGAAGGTCGCCCAGCTCGGCGGCAAGGTGCTGGCCTGTTCCGACACCCACGGCTGGGTCGAGGATCCCGACGGCATCGACTACACCGTGCTCGAGCATGTCTATAACAAGAAGCGCTCCGGCCACGACAAGGGCGTCACACTCGCTATGTATGTTGACGAGAAGCCCAACGCCGTGTGGCACGAGGGCGACGGCCGCGGCGTGTGGCAGCTTCCCTGCGACATCGCGCTGCCCTGCGCTCGCGAGAACACGCTGCTGCTCGAGGATGCCCAGGCGCTCGTCGCCAACGGCTGCAAGGTGGTCGGCGAGGGCGCGAACATGCCCACGACCATCGAGGCCACGACCTACTTCCAGGAGAACGGCGTCGCCTTTATGCCCGGTAAGGCTGCCAACGCTGGCGGCGTGCTCGTGTCCGGCCTGGAGATGAGCCAGAACGCCGAGCACCTGTCCTGGACCTTCGAGGAGGTCGACGGCAAGCTCGAGCAGCTCATGCGCGGCATGTTCCACAACGTAGACGACACCGCCAAGGAGTATGGCCAGGAGGGCAACTTCGTCATGGGCGCCAACATCGCCGGCTTCCTGAAGGTCGCCGACGCCATGCTCGCCCAGGGCGTCTGCTAAATCTTCGCTCGACATAGCATGTGATGAGGCTCCCAGCCATTCCGGCTGGGAGCCTTTTCT
>DBFDDV010000016.1:0-4143 GCA_048302525.1 Collinsella sp.
AGCCAGGACTGTAGAGCAGCAAACATAACCAAGCCCCACCGGGCAACCGGACGAGCTAGTTTACTTCGCGGCACCCGGGATGCCGTGGGAGGTTTTGGCGGTTTTGGCTCCGTTTACGATGGCAGTTTCCAGGGCCCTTACTGCGAGCATGCCCAGCAGGTCTAGGGGAACGGCGGCGCTTGCCTGGGCGCCCAGTTTGCCGCTGGCGAGGGTGTAGATGGTGTCGCCGTCGTTGGTGGTGTGCGTGGGACGGATGGCGTGTGCGTAGGCGTCTGCGGCCATCTGGGAGACCTTGGTGGCTTGTGCCTTAGTGAGTTCCACGTTGGTGACGATGCAGCTGATGGTGGTGTTGGTGCGGTCGAGCGGCATCTGCATGGATCCGGCGGCGGCAAAGGCTGCGAGTTCCATGTCGACGATCTGGTCGCTATCGGCTGCGGCGCGCATTCCGGCGACCCACTCGCCGGTGAAGGGGTCGACCACGTTGCCGCAGGCGTTGACTGAGACCACGGCGCCCACCTTGACGGGGCCGAGTGCCACGGCAGCAGCGCCTAGGCCGGCCTTCATGCAGGTGGCGGGGCCCATGAGCTTACCCACGGTGGCGCCCGTGCCGGCGCCTACGTTGCCCTGTTCGAGCTTGGTGGGGGTGTTGTCGAGTGCTTCGCACACGGCGGCGATGCCGGCCTCAATGTCGGGGCGAACGGTGGGGTTACCAAAGGCGAGGTCGAAGATACAGCTGGAGCACACGATAGGCACCTGCGTGGGGCCGACGGGAAGGCCGATGCCGCGGCTCTCAAGCTCGCGAGCGACGCCGCTTGCAGCCTCGAGGCCAAAGGCCGATCCACCCGAAAGGCAGACGGCGTGGACCTTGTCGACGGTGTTCTCGGGTCGCAGCAGGTCGGTTTCGCGCGATGCTGGAGCACCGCCGCGAACGTCAACGCCGCCGGTGGCGCCCTCGGGTGCCACGATTACGGTGCAACCGGTGCCGGCCTCCTCGTCCGTATAGTTGCCATAGCAAAAGCCATCGACATCGCAGACGTCAATGGCCTCGAGCAGTGTATCCATGTTTAACTCCTATCGGTTTTCCGCCGCGCCTTGTGCCCGGTCGGGATCCGTACGGTACGCCAAAATTGTAGGCGCTGGGGAATACCCAGCGCCAGATGCAATTACGAGAGTTTTTGAATCGCGCGCGCGACGCGGGCGATGGGTAAGCCCACCACGTTATAGAAGTCGCCCGAAATATCGTGCACGAGCATGCGTCCGCCTGTGCCCTGAATGCCGTAGGCGCCGGCCTTGTCCATGGGCTCACCCGAGGCGACGTAGCGCTCGATCTGCTCGTCGGTGAGCTCGTAGAACGTCACGTCGGTCACATCGACAAAGGACAGGCTCTCGGCGGCATGCGGGGCGTCTGCATCGCCTGCCTTAACGATGCAGACGCCGGTTGCGACCTGGTGCGTGCGGCCCGAAAGCTCACGGAGCATGGTGCGGGCATCATTCTCGTCTGCGGGCTTGCCTAAGATCTTGCCATCGAAGGTGACGATGGTGTCGGCCGCGACGGTAAGCTCGTTGGGCTCGGCGTGTTCGGCGGCAACGGCAGAGGCTTTGGCGCGCGCCAAGCGCTCGACGAGTGTTAGCGGAGCTTCCCCATCAAAAGGCGTTTCATCAATATCTGCGGGAATCACACGAACGTCATAGCCCGCTTCGTGCATCAACTCGATGCGGCGCGGTGATTGCGAAGCCAAAATCATAGCTGAATGCCCTCGGCAACCTTCTCGACGGCCTTGTCGCCGGCGAGCGTGCGCAGCAGCTCCAATGCAAAGGGGAGGGACTGTGCCATGCCGCTGGCAGTGATGATGTTGCCGTCTTGCGTGACCTTCTCGCCGGTATAGGCGCCTTCGGGGAAGCTTTTCTCAAAGCCAGGGAAGCACGTGGCATGGCGCCCCTCGAGCAGGTCGAGCTCGCCCAGGATAAACGGGGCGGCGCAGATGGCGGCGACGTGCTTGGTTGCGGCGAACTCGCAGACCACGTCGCAGACGCGCTGATCTGCGCGCAGGTTGGTGGCACCGGGCAGGCCGCCGGGCAGCACGACGCAGTCGTACTCGTCAAAGTTGATCTCATCAAAGAGCGCATCGCAGGTCACGGGGATCTGCAGCGAGCTTACGACCTCGCGCGTGGGCATGATCGAGACGAGCGTGGCACGCACGCCGCCGCGACGCATGACATCGACCATGGTCAAGCATTCAATAGTTTCAAAGCCATCGGCGGCGAGAACGGCAACGCTGGGCATGAGGGTTCCTTTCATAGGCGGCATACAATTAGCCGTCTTATACCCCGAAGACCTCCGCTTGCCACGCTCGATTTCCCAATGATTTTCTGAGCAATGATTAAGCGGCTAGTTGCGCCTAAGGTGGACGACGGTCTCGCAGTGGAAGGTTTGTGGGAACAGGTCGACTGGCGTGATCTTTACGGGGGAGAAGGTGCCTTCTTCGACAAAGCGTTTGAGATCGCGCGCCAGGGTGGCCGGGTCGCAGCTCACGTAGGCGACATCGCGGGCACTCGTGCTGGCGATAAGGCCGATCGCCTCGGGGGCGAGGCCTGCGCGCGGCGGGTCGACCACCAAGATGTCGGCATCCTGGTCGGGGAACTCGCGCACCGCGTCTCCGCCAATGACGTCGACGTTATCAAGCTTGTTGATTTCCAGGTTACGACGTAGATCGCGCACGGCGGGGCCGTAGGCCTCGACGGCAGCGACAAAGTCGCAGCGGCGGGCGAGCGGCAGGGTAAAGGTGCCGGCACCGCAGTACAGGTCCACGGCAAGCTCGTCTTCCTGCGGGTCGAGCGCTTCCATGACAAGATCGATCAAAATCTCGGCACCCTTGGTGTTGACCTGGAAAAAAGACGGGGCAGACAAGCGCATCTGATCCTCGGCGATATTCTCGGTCCATGAGCCCTCTCCGGCGAGCATTTCGACCTTGGAGACACGGCGGGCCTTCTTTTCGCCCTTGCTCATCACGCGTACGATGCTCGTAGGATGAGCGGCGTCCGCCAGCACGCGGGAGACCTGCGAGCGCGGAAAAGAGCCTGTGGGCGTCCAGAGTGCGACCTCGAGTGCCTTGGTGCGGCGCGATGCGCGAATGCCCACGCGTTCGAGCCCCAAGTCATGGCTGCCGCTTAGATAGTTGAGTGCGCCGACGACCGATTTGAGTGCCTTCGGGAAGCGCTTATCGAACAGCGGACACATATCGACGGTCACGATTTTGCTGGGGTCGACACCGTGCATGCCAAGGCGCACGCGACCGTTGACGACGGTCGGTTCGAGCTCGATTTTATTGCGGTAGCCCCAGTCGTCCTTGGTGTGGCAGATGGGCTGTACCAACTCATCTGCCAGCTCAGGAGCGAACTTGCCGATGCGCTCGAGCGTGGAGCGCAGGTTTTGCTCCTTGGCGGCGAGCTGTGCCGTGCGTGAGAGATTGCCCCACGAGCAGCCGCCGCAGATGCCCACGAAGGGGCAGGGAGGCTGAATGCGATTGGGGCTTGGCTCCAGAATCTCGGTGGTGCGGGCGCGCATGAATGACTTGCCGTCCTGTACGACCTCGGCCTCGACGGTGTCGCCTGCCACGGCACCCTGCACAAAGACGGCCTTGCCGTTGTCGGCGTGCGCCAGCCCGTCGGCGCCGTAGGTCATCGATTCTATAGTGAGCTTCATATTCCTGCCTGTCATTCGCGTTGTTGTTCGCACCATGGTAGCAGGGAAAAGCGCCCCGCATCCGAGGCTTTCCTCAAATGCGGGGCGCTTCTACAAACTGCTTCTACAAACGACTATTTCGTCTTGCCGGTAATGAGCGTCTTAAGACCCAGGCCGATCAGACCCAGGCCCATGCGCACGCGGCCGGGGCGATGGCGCTCGATGGCCTTGGTCTTGCCAGCGGGCTTATCGCGACGGGCGCTCGTCTCGGGTGCAGGCTTGGTGACCTGCGGATCGGGCTGAGGTGCAGGTGCAGGCTCGGGCTCAATGACGGTCGCCTGGACCTCTTGGACCTTGGGTGCTACTGGCTGCGGCTCGGCCTCGGAGGCAGGTTCCGCCTCAATGACGGGCTCGGGCGCGGCCTCGGCGTTGCGATAGGCGCGCTCCAGCAGGGCTTCCTG
>DBFDDV010000017.1:0-5595 GCA_048302525.1 Collinsella sp.
CGTACTTAACCGCAGGAGTTTCCTTGTCGGAGCCACGCTTATTTTTGCCCCGATCTATTTCACCCCAGCGTCCGTTTTGCTCAAGAACGCCAAGGACATGAGCTACGACATGACACTAATGGGTGCCGACGGCATGGACAGCCTATGTAATCCAGGACGGCAAGTACATCTCCGCCTAAGTGCATATAACGAGACCGGTGAGGCCGTTTTATTCAGGGCAAGGGCGCTTGTAACAGAACAGAAACATTACTTTCACATAATAAAGTGGCTAAACTGCATAAACTGATAGAAATACGCATAAATATGGATAAATGGACAAAGCAAAAGAAAAGTTGAAATAATCGCCACTTTTCTCAACTAAAGCGTCTACTATTTTGCGAACGCCGAACACGGCGAAGGATGGCCTGTCGGGTAACCGAAACCCGACGAGATTTGAGAGGAGAGCCGCATGTCGAGCCTCACCGGTAAGTCATTGAACCCTGTTATGAATCGCAGGAGCGTTATCGCGAGCGCAGCAGGTCTGGGGGCGATGTCCATTCTAGCTGGCTGCTCCTCCAACGGCGGCGACAGCGGTTCCGCTTCGAGCGACGCTTCGTTTAAGATCGGCACCATCGGCCCGCTGACCGGCGCCAACGCGTCCTACGGCAAGTCCGTTACCCAGGGTGTCGAGCTTGGCTGCAAGGATTTTTCGACCAAGGAGCTGCCGCTTGCCAGCAAGGCCGAGGATGACCAGGCCGATGGCGAGAAGGCCGTCAACGCCTTCAACACCCTGCTCGACTGGGGCATGCAGGCCCTCGTCGGCCCGACTACCACGGGTGCGTCGGTTGCCGTTGCCGCAGAGTGTGGTAACGACCCCAAGACGTTCATGATCACCCCGTCCGCGTCCTCCGAGGACGTCACCGACGGCAAGGATTGCGTCTTCCAGGTTTGCTTCACCGACCCCAACCAGGGTGTCAACGCTGCCAAGTTCCTGGCGCAGAAGTATGCGGACGAGAAGTTCGTGCTGTTCTATAACTCCGGCGACGCCTATTCTTCGGGCATCGCAGATTCCTTTAAGGCCCAGGCCGCTGAGTCCAAGCTCGAGATTGTTGACGAGGAGACCTTTAAGGACGACTCCGCCACGAGCTTTACGAACCAGCTGACCAAGGCCAAGCAGGCCGGCGCCACCATGATCTTTGCGCCGATCTACTACACGCCGGCGTCCGTCCTGCTCAAGAACGCCAAGGACATGGGCTACGACGTCAAGATGATGGGCTGCGACGGCATGGACGGCATCCTGGGCGTTGAGGGCTTCGATACCTCTCTTGCCGAGGGTCTGCTGCTCATGACCCCGTTCTCCGCCGACGACGAGAAGAACGCCGACTTCGTCAACGCTTACAAGGATAAGTACGGCGATACCCCCGACCAGTTTGCCGCCGACGCCTACGACGGCGTGCACGCGGTGGCCGAGGCCCTCAAGGAGGCCGGTCTTGGTGTCGACGCCGACCCGACCGAGGCCGCCGAGAAGCTGTCCAAGGCTATGCTCAAGATTACCGTTGACGGTCTGACCGGCAAGCTCACCTGGAACGATAAGGGCCAGGTCCAGAAGGAGCCCACGGCGTACGTCATCACCGACGGCAAGTACGTACAGGCCTAATTGGCCGCCTTACATAGAGCGGTTTTGATCCCAAGCAGGGGAGGTTTTGGCCTTCCCTGCTTGCTTGGTATCTAGGGACGATGTAACGTCCCTGTTTCATACATCAACTGGAAACCTATTCGAAAGGGGGATGTGGAACATGACGGTCTTTATCCAATACCTGGTCAACGGCCTGTCCATGGGCAGCGTCTACGCCATCATCGCGTTGGGCTACACCATGGTCTACGGTATCGCCAAGATGCTGAACTTCGCTCACGGCGACGTTATCATGGTCGGTGCCTATGTCTCGTTCTGCGCCACGTCGTATCTCGGCCTCCCGGGCTGGGCATCTGTAGTTCTCTCTTGTGTGGTCTGTACCGTTCTCGGTGTTCTCATCGAGGGTCTGGCATACAAGCCGCTGCGTCAGGCGGGCCCGCTGGCCGTTCTGATCACGGCTATCGGCGTGTCTTACTTCCTGCAGAACGCCGCGCAGCTTCTGTGGGGCGCCACGCCCAAGAACTTCACTTCGCTCGTCACCTTCCAGGTGCCGGAGTTCTTGGCCAAGTTCAACGTAAGCGCCGTCTCGCTCGTCACCATCGTCGCCTGCCTGGTTATCATGGCCGGCCTGATGTTCTTTACAGGTAAGACCAAGATGGGTAAGGCCATGCGTGCCGTGTCCGAGGACAAGGCCGCCGCTCAGCTCATGGGCATCAACGTCAACCGCACCATCTCGATGACGTTTGCCATCGGCTCTGCCCTTGCCGCCATCGCCGGCGTGCTCCTGTGCTCCTACTCGCCGGTGCTGCAGCCCACGACGGGTGCCATGCCTGGCATCAAGGCCTTCGACGCCGCCGTCTTCGGTGGCATCGGCTCCATCCCCGGCGCCTTTGTCGGCGGCATTCTCATCGGCATCATCGAGGCGATGGCGCAGGCCTACATTTCCACGAGCCTTGCCAACTCCATCGTCTTTGGTGTTTTGATCATCGTCCTGCTCGTCAAGCCTGCCGGCCTCTTGGGCAAGTACGTCCCCGAGAAGGTGTAGGTGAGCGTTATGAAGTTTCTTAAAGACAAGCAGACGCGTCATGATTTTGTCACGTACGCTATGTGCATCGTGGCCTTCGCCATCGTGTTCTTTATGCAGTCCAACCATATGATCCCGCGCATGATCGCCGGTCAGTTGGTTCCCATTACGGCCTACATCGTCATGGCCATTTCCCTCAACCTCGTCGTCGGCATCGCGGGCGACTTGTCGCTGGGCCATGCGGGCTTTATGAGTATCGGTGCCTACACGGGTATCGTCACCGCGGTCGCCCTCGAGAGCGCTATTCCTTCCGATCCGGTGCGCCTTATCATCAGCATCGTGGTCGGCGCCATCGCTGCCGCCATCCTGGGCTTCTTGATCGGCATCCCGGTCCTTCGCCTGAGCGGCGATTACCTGGCTATCGTGACGCTGGCTTTTGGCGAGATCATCAAAGAGATCGTCACCTGCCTCATTGTGGGTGTCGACTCCCGCGGCCTGCACGTGATCTTTAACATCGCGGGCAACTCTACGATCGATGACCTGCACCTGCTCGAGGACGGCACCGCCATCATCAAGGGCGCGCAGGGCGCATCGGGCGTGTCGACCTATTCGACCTTCCTCGCCGGTGCCATCCTGGTCATGGTCGCACTCGTGATCGTGCTCAACCTGGTTCGCAGCCGTACCGGCCGTGCCATTATGGCCGTGCGCGATAACAAGATTGCAGCCGAGTCCGTAGGCATCTCCGTCACCGAGTACCGCATGATCGCCTTCGTGGCTTCCGCTGCCCTCGCCGGTGCTGCCGGAGCTCTCTTCGGCGGTAACTTCTCGCAGCTCTCCGCCACCAAGTTCGACTTCAACACGTCCATCCTCATCCTGGTGTTCGTGGTCCTGGGCGGCCTGGGCAACATGCGCGGTTCCGTCATCGCGGCGGCGCTGCTCACGGTGCTTCCCGAGCTACTCCGTCAGTTCTCGGATTACCGCATGCTCATCTACGCCATCGTGCTGATCCTGGTCATGATTTTTACCAACAACCCGCAGCTCAAGGCGTTCTTCGGTCGCGTCAAGGACCGCTTTGCTTCCAAGAAGGAGGTGACAGCCGATGCCCAGTAAATTTGAGTTCAACAAGGGCAAGATGGTCCCGTATCCTTCCGGCGCCATCGTTCCCGACCGTGACTTGGGCCAGCGCCCGGCACTTGAGTGCATCCACCTGGGCATCGAGTTCGGTGGCCTTAAGGCAGTCGACGACTTTAGCCTCACCATCGGCAAGACCGAGATCGCCGGTCTGATCGGTCCCAACGGTGCCGGTAAGACCACGGTCTTCAACCTGCTCACCAAGGTGTATCAGCCCACGCACGGCACCATCCTGCTCGACGGCGAGGACACCTCGGGCAAGTCGGTCTACCAGGTCAACCGCATGGGTATTGCCCGTACGTTCCAGAACATTCGCCTGTTCAACACCATGACGGTGGAGGACAACGTTAAGGTCGGCCTGCACAACCAGGAGCGCTACTCCGGCTTTGAGGGCGTGCTGCGCCTGCCGACGTATTGGAAGCACGAGAAGGCCGCCCACGAGCGCGCCATGGAGCTGCTGTCCATCTTTGATATGGAGCATCTGGCAAACGAGCAGGCCGGATCGCTGCCTTACGGCGCTCAGCGTCGTCTGGAGATCGTCCGCGCGCTTGCCACCAACCCCAAGCTGCTGCTGCTCGACGAACCTGCCGCCGGCATGAACCCGTCCGAGACCGCAGAGCTCATGGCGAACATCGTCAAGATTCGCGACACCTTCGGCATCGCCATCATGCTTATCGAGCATGATATGTCGCTCGTCATGAACATCTGCGAGGGCATCTGCGTACTTAACTTTGGCAAGGTCATCGCCAAGGGCACGGCAGAGGAAATCCAGAACAACGATGCCGTTATCGAGGCGTATCTGGGTAAGCAGGATAAGGGGGAGAACTAAATGGCAGAGCCGATGCTTTCCGTCTACAACATCAACGTCTGGTACGGCGCCATCCACGCCATCAAGGACATCTCCTTTAACGTTAACGAGGGCGAGATCGTGGCCTTGATTGGTGCCAACGGTGCCGGCAAGTCCACAACGCTCAAGACCGTCTCGGGCCTGCTGCGCTCCAAGACCGGTTCCATCAAGTTTATGGGCGAGGACATTACTCATACGCCCGCTGATAAGCTGGTTGGTAAGGGCCTGGCTCAGGTTCCCGAGGGTCGTCGCGCCTTTTTGCAGATGACGGTCGAGGAGAACCTGGAGATGGGTGCCTATACGCAGCCCAAGTCCACGGTGGCTCCGGGCCTGGAGCGCGTCTACGAGCAGTTCCCGCGCCTGAAGGAACGTCGTCGCCAGGTCGCCGGCACCCTTTCAGGCGGCGAGCAGCAGATGCTCGTTATGGGGCGCGCCCTTATGAGTAATCCCAAGCTGCTCATGCTCGACGAACCTTCCATGGGTCTGGCACCGATTCTGATCGAACAGATCTTCCAGATTGTCGAGGACCTGCACAAGGCCGGCACCACGGTGCTTCTGGTCGAGCAAAACGCGCAGATGGCGCTTTCCATCGCCACACGCGGTTACGTGCTCGAGACCGGCAAGATCACCATGACCGGCACCGGCCAAGAGCTCCTGCATGACGACAACGTCCGCAAAGCCTACCTCGGAGGCTAACCCACCTAACAAAAGGGGCGCTGACTATCTCAGTCAGCGCCCCTTTTTAAGTTGCGGTGAAATAGGGACTGAATACGGGCTCCAGAGGCCAAAAGAGTCCCTATTCCACCGCAACTTCATGGGGATGTGTGACAATGCCCGTCGGAAAACATCTGCTGTCTTTGGGGGTCTATCTATGCTGTACGAGTTTTGTGCCGAGAACTTTGAGCGGGTGCCGGCGGCTATCGATGCCGGTGCAAGGCGTATCGAGCTGTGCGACAACCTTGCCGTTGGTGGCACCACGCC
>DBFDDV010000018.1:0-9147 GCA_048302525.1 Collinsella sp.
ACGTGGGCAAGTCCACGCTCGTTAACCGCCTGGCCCAAACCTCGGACGCCATCGTCCATGAGTCCCGCGGCGTCACGCGCGATCGCTCATACCACACGGCCGATTGGAACGGCCGCGAGTTCACCATTGTCGACACGGGCGGCATCGAGCCGCTCAAGAGCGATGACGTCTTTGCCACGTCCATCCGCGACCAGGCCCTCGCCGCCGCCGAGGAAGCCGCCGTCATCCTGTTTGTGGTCGACGGCCGCACCGGCGTCACCGAGGAGGACGAGTCGGTCGCCCGCATGCTCAAGCGCTGCGACAAGCCGGTCTTTCTGCTGGTGAACAAGCTCGACAACCCCGATCGCGAAAACGACAGCATCTGGGAGTTCTATTCGCTCGGCATCGGCGAGCCCACGCCGCTCTCGGCCCTGCATGGCCACGGCACGGGCGACCTGCTCGACGACATCGTGGCCCTGTTACCCGAGGAGGAGGACGAGGTCGCCGATGAGTTCCCCGATGCGCTGAACGTGGCCATCATCGGCCGCCCCAACGCCGGTAAGTCCTCGCTGTTCAACCGCATCCTGGGCGCCGACCGCTCTATCGTGTCCAACATTGCCGGCACGACGCGCGACGCCATCGACACCGTCGTGGAGCGCAACGGCAAGCACTACCGCATGGTTGACACCGCTGGTATTCGCAAGAAGAGCACCGTGTACGAGAATATCGAGTACTACTCCATGGTTCGCGGCCTGCGCGCCATCGACCGCGCCGACGTAGCGCTGCTCGTCGTCGACGCCTCCGTGGGCGTTACCGAGCAGGACCAGAAGGTCATGGGTCTTGCCATTGAGCGCGGCTGCGCCATCGTGGTGCTGCTCAACAAGTGGGATCTGCTCGACGACGACCGTAAGCGCGAGGCCTGCATGGAGACCATCGACCGCCGTCTGGGCGTCATGGCTCCCTGGGCCCAGTACCTGCGCATCTCTGCCCTGACCGGCCGCAGCGTCGAGAAGATCTGGGCGATGGTCGACGCCGCCGAGAAGACGCGCTCGCAAAAGATCAGCACCTCGCGCCTCAACACGTTCCTCACCGACCTGCGCGAGTTCGGCCACACCGTGGTGGACGGCAAGCGCCGCCTGCGCATGCACTACGTGACCCAGACGGGCGTCAACCCGCCGACGTTTACGTTCTTTGTCAACCACAGCGACTTGGTCAACGACACCTACCAGCGCTACGTGGAGAACCGCATGCGCTCGACCTTCGATTTTTCCGGTACGCCCATTCGACTCTTCTTTAGGAAGAAGGAGCAAAAGGATGCTTAATCCGATCCTGCTGACCGCCATCTGCGCCGTGGTCTCGTTCTTTATCGGAGCGATTCCGTTTGGCCTGATCCTGGGCCGCGTGTTCAACCACACGGACATTCGCAAGGCGGGCTCCGGCAACATCGGCACCACCAACGCGCTGCGCGTGGCCGGCCCCAAGGTGGCCGCGCTCACGCTGCTGCTCGACTGCCTTAAGGGCGCCATCTGCGTCCTTATCGCGCGTCCGCTCATCGCGAGCGTGGGCTATGGCTTCCCCGTGAGCATCATGGCTCCCGGTGCCGCCGGTGACTGGATGATCGGCGTCATTTGCCTGGCTGCCGTGTGGGGACACATCTTCTCGCCTTACCTTAACTTCCACGGCGGTAAGGGCATCGCCGTGGGCCTGGGCGTGATTCTTGCCTGGTACTGGCCCATTGGCCTGTCGCTGCTGGGCATGTTTATCGTTGCCGTCGCCATCACCAAGTTTGTGTCGGTGGGCTCGCTTGCCGCCGCCATTGGTCTTCCCATCGCTGCCTGTGCGGTCTTTCCGTACAGCAGCCTGGGCCTCAAGTTTTGCATGGCGATGATCGGCATCACCGTAGTGTGGGCCCATCGCGCGAACATCAAAAAGCTCATGACCGGTAAGGAGTCCAAGCTCTCGTTTACCAAGCGCGTCACCGAGCCCGACGATAAGTAGGAGAGAGTCATGAATGTTGCGCTGATTGGCTCCGGCTCCTGGGGAACCGCCGTCGCCGGCCTTGCCGCCGCGCGGGCCGAGCGCGTGACCATGTGGGCCCATAGCGAGCAGACGGCCGCCGGCATTAACGGCGAGCACCGTAACCCCCGGTATCTGGTGGGCTACGAGCTGCCCGGCAACGTCGTCGCCACCACGGACCTGGTGCAGGCGCTCGACGGCGCCGAGGCCATCATCTTTGCCGTGCCCTCCACGCACCTGCGCAGCGTATGTCATCAGGCAGCACCCTTCATCGCCGCCGACACCCCGGTGCTCTGCCTCACCAAGGGTATTGAGCCCGAGTCCGGCCTGCTCATGAGCGAGGTCATCGCCAGCGAGATCGGCAACGAGGCGCGCGTGGCGGCGCTCTCGGGCCCCAACCATGCCGAGGAGATCTGCCGCGGCGGGCTTTCTGCCGCCGTCATCGCCAGCGAACATCCGCAGATAGGGGAGACCTTTAAGGACCTGCTCCTGTCCACGGCCTTCCGCATCTATCTGTCGCAAGACATGACCGGTGTCGAGGTCTGCGGCGCCATGAAAAATGTCATCGCCATCGTGTGCGGCATCTCCGCCGGCACCGGTGCCGGCGACAACACGCTCGCCCTCATCATGACGCGCGGCCTGGCCGAGATTAGCCGTCTGGTGCATGCCCGCGGCGGTCAAGCTATGACCTGCATGGGACTTGCCGGCATGGGCGACCTCATTGCCACCTGCACCTCGGAGCACTCGCGCAACCGCACCTTTGGCTACGAGTTTGCCCACGGCGTGTCGCTCGACGAGTATCAGGAGCGCACGCATATGGTGGTCGAGGGCGCCGTCGCGGCCCGCAGCGTCAGCGAGCTTGCCCGCTCACTGGGCGTAGACATTCCGCTCACCTTTGCCGTGGAGCAAACGCTCTACAACGGTGTTACTTTGGATAGGGCGCTCAGGATTCTCACCGACCGCGTCCCCTCTCAAGAGTTCTACGGACTCACCGACTAGCGCAGAAAGGCTACTACCATGGGTTCCATCAAAATCGCTCCGTCCGTCCTTTCGGCCGATATGGCCAACCTCAAGGACGAGCTCGACAAGATCGCCGGTGCCGACTACGTGCACTTCGACGTTATGGACGGCCACTTTACCGGCAACCTCACCTTTGGCGTTGACATCCTCAAGGCCGTCAAGCGCTCCACCAACGTGCCGGTCGACGCGCACCTGATGGTGTCGAACCCCGACGAGACCGTCGATTGGTACGCCGATGCCGGTGCCGACATGATCACCGTGCACTACGAGGCCTCCACGCACCTGCACCGCACGCTCACGCATCTGCAGCAGCGCGGCATCAAGGCCGGCGTGGTGCTCAACCCCGCCACCCCCGTGTGCGTACTCGAGAGCATCATCGACGTCGTCGATATGGTGCTGCTCATGAGCGTGAACCCCGGCTTTGGCGGCCAGAGCTTTATCCCGGGCACCATTGCCAAACTGCACGAGCTCAAGGCCATGTGCGAGCGTCACGGCGTTTCGCCTCTCATCGAGGTCGATGGCGGTATCTCTTCCAAGAACATCGCCGAGGTCGTCAAGGCTGGCGCCAACGTGCTCGTCGCAGGTTCCGCCGTATTTAAGTCCGAAGATCCCGCTGCCGAGGTTGCGCTGCTGCAGAAGCTGGGCAACGAGGCCGCACAGGAGGCATAAAACCTTATGACCGCAGGTCAAAACCGCATACCCGTGAATCTTGACTATGCCGCCTCGACGCCCATGCGCGCCGAGGCGCTCTTTGCGCAGCGCGAGTACGACGACAGCGAGCTTGCCGGCGTCAACCCCAACTCGCTGCACTCGCTCGGCCGCAAGGCCGCCGCGCGCCTGGAGGTTGCCCGTCGCGAGATCGCCCATAGCTTTGGCGCACGCGTCCGCCCGTCCGAGATTGTTCTGACCAACGGCGGCACCGAAGCCAACCAGCTGGCGCTGCTCGGTCTTGCCGAGGGCGCTCGTCAGCGCGATCGCAAGCGCGATCGTGTAATCGTTTCGGCCATCGAGCACGATTCGATTCTGGACAACCTGCCGCTGCTGCGTGCCGCCGGCTTTACCGTCGACCTGGTGCAGCCCTGCCGCGCGGGCTACATTGAGCCTGCCACGCTGAGCGACTTGCTGAGCGACGACGTGTCGCTCGTGAGCATTATGGTCGCCAACAACGAGACCGGCGTGGTGCAGCCCATCCGCGAGCTTGCCTCGGCCACTCATACCGTGGGCGCAGTGTTCCACACCGATGCTATCCAGGGCTATCTGCACATTCCGCTCGATGTCACCGAGCTGGGCGTCGATGCTATGTCCGTCGCGGCCCACAAAATTGGCGGTCCTGTGGCATCCGGCGCGCTCTACGTTAAGACCCGCACGCCACTGCGCCCCCGCATCTTTGGCGGCGGACAGGAAGCCGGACGTCGCGCCGGCACGCAGGACCTGCGCACGCAGCTAGCCTTTGCCGCTGCTGCCCGCACGCTGGTGCCCCAAGTGGCTCAGGAGCGCGAAAAGCTGCAAGCCCTTTCCGACAAACTCTACGCCACGCTTACGGCCCATCCACGCATTCATGCCACCATGGGCGACTACGAGCAGGTCGACCGTCTGCCGGGTATGGTTTCGATCTACGTCGACGGCATGGACTCCGAGGAGCTCATCGTCAAGCTCGACGCCGCCGGCTTTGAGGTTTCGGCCGGCTCTGCCTGCTCGAGCGGCAGCATGGACCCGAGCCACGTTTTGAGCGCGATGGGCATCGGTCGCGAGCAGGCATTGGGAGCACTGCGCATTTCCTTTGATGACCGCGTGAATCCGAGCGATCTGGACGAGTTCGCCCGGACGCTGCTCTCGATCGTGGGTGCCGCATGATCGTCGCCGAGCTTGAGCGCGCGCTGCTGGCACGCTATCCCAAGGCGGACGCCGAGGGCTGGGATCACGTAGGACTCTCCGTTGGCGATCCGGCCGCGGAGATCACCGGCGTTGCCTGCGCACTCGATGCGACCGTGGCTAACGTTCGCCGCGCCCAAGAAGCCGGCGCCAACGTGCTGCTGACGCATCATCCCATATACATCAAGGCACCCGAGGCCTTTTGTCCGGCGGATGCCACACGACCCCAGTGCAGCGCGGCCCTCTACGAGGCTGCCCGCTGCGGCGTGAGCATTATTTCGCTCCACACCAATCTGGACCGCTCGCACGAGGCGCGTGCCTGCCTAAGTGAGCTGCTGGACGCCGTGCCCGTGAGCTCGCTGGAGCACGTAGACGACCCCGAGTCGACCGGCCTTGGCGCGCTTGCGACGCTCAACGACCCGTGCACGCTGCGCGATCTTGCCGCCCGTGCTGCCACGGCCTTCGGAAGCGACCCGCGTGTATGGGGCGATGCCGAGCGCTCGTGCCGCACCGTCGCCATTCTGGGCGGCTCCCTCGGTGACTTTGGCGAACTTGCCATCGCCGCCGGTGCGGATGTTGTCGTGACGGGCGAGGCAGGCTATCACGTGGCGCAGGACCTTGCCTTGCGTGGGCTACCGGTGATCTTGCTCGGCCACGACCGCTCCGAGGAGCCGTTCGTTGATATATTGATGAACTCTGCAGTTGACGCCGGGGTCGACCCCCGTCATGCGATTAAAATACTGAACCCTTGCCAATGGTGGACTGTGACAAAAGGAGAGAACTTATGAGCGCCGGCGCTACGCTACTCAAGCTGCAACAGATCGATTTGGAGCTCGCCCACAACAAGAGTGAACTTGCCAATATGCCGGAGCTCAAGGAGCTCGCTTCCAAGCGCAAGACCTATGTGAAGCTCAAGTCCGAGATGACCAAGCTCTACGCCCAGCGCAAGGATCTGGACATTGAGCTCGACGATCTCAATACCACCGAGATTCAGACCAACAACGCCATCGAGGCTGCCAAGAAGCGCCACGTCGACGGCTCCGACTACCGCGAGGTTCAGGACCTGGAAAACGAACTCGCCACCCTGGCCAAGCGTCTGGACAAGATTGAACACACCCGCAAGGACGTCGTTGTCGCCCATAAGGAGGCGCTCGACCGCGAGGCCCGCGCGCAGGCAATCATCGCCAAGTTCGAGGAGGGCGTGAAGGCCGATACCAAGGCCGCCCGCGCCAAGGCTGCCGACCTGCAGGCTCAGATTGACGCCGCCGCTAAGGAGCGCACCGCGCTTGCTGCCACGCTGCCGGCCGACGTTCTCACCGACTACGAGCGTCTGCTCAAGCAGTTCCGTGGCCTGGCCGTCGAGACCATCCAGGGCAACATCCCCACGGTCTGCCACACCGCGCTGCAGGCATCGTCCATGAGCGACCTCAACCACGACGGTAGGTCAATTACGCACTGCCCGTACTGCCACCGCCTCCTGGTGCTCCCGAGCAAGGAAGCTTAAACGATGGCGGCACCCAACAATTCAATGCAACTTGAGGGAAATACGATCCTGCTGGGCATTACCGGCGGGATCGCCGCCTATAAGTCGTGCAATATCGTGCGCCTGCTGCAAAAGCGCGGCGCGCGCGTCAAGGTCGTTATGAGCGAGCATGCCACCGAGTTTGTGGGGCCGCTTACCTTCCGCGCACTCACCAATGAGCCGGTCGCGGTGGGCCTATTCGACGATCCCTCCGACCCCATCCACCACATTTCGCTGGCGCAGGAGCCCGATCTGGTGGTCGTGGCGCCCGCGACGGCCAATATCATCGCCAAGATGGCCAACGGCGTCGCCGATGACCTCATCTCCACCACGCTGCTTGCGACGCCGCGACCCATCGTGATCGCACCCGCTATGAACAACGGCATGTGGAAGGCGCCGGCGACGCAGGCCAACATGGCCACGCTGCGCGAGCGCGGTGTCCATGTGGTGGGTCCGGGCAGCGGCTACCTTGCCTGCGGCGACGTGGACACGGGACGCATGAGCGAGCCCGAGGACATCGTAGAGGCTGTCTGTGAGGTGCTCAACCCCGCGCCACAGGACCTGGCGGGTAAGCGCATCGTAATTACCGCCGGTCCCACGCACGAGCCGATCGACCCCGTGCGATTCATTGGCAACCGCTCTTCGGGCAAGATGGGCATCGCCCTGGCGGGGGAGGCCGCACGCCGCGGCGCTGCGGTCACGCTCGTGTTGGGACCGACATCACTCGATGTGCCCTGCGGCGTGGAGTGCGTGCGCGTGCAGACCGCCGCAGAGATGCTCCAGGCGGCCCTGAGCGCCTTCCAGACGGCCGATGCGGCAATTTGTGCGGCCGCCGTCGCCGACTACACCCCCGCGGCCCCTGCGGACCATAAGCTCAAAAAGGCCAACGAGCGCCTGGATCGCATCGAACTGGTCGAGACGGTCGATATTTTGGCCGAGCTCTCGCGCCAGAAGGGCGAGCGATGCGTGATCGGATTTGCGGCCGAGACCGATAACGTTGTCGAGTACGCAGAGCGCAAATTGGCCCGCAAGGGGTGCGATGTAATAATCGCCAACGATGTCTCACGCACCGATTCGGGCTTTGGGACCGACACCAACAAGGCCTGGATTGTGAGCACAACGGGTACGCAAGAACTTCCCGTACTAACAAAACCCCAGCTCGCAGATACAATTTTGGACTTGCTTCAAAAATTGTAAAAAAGTTCTTGCACAAGTCTAAAGTTTCGGGTTAATATACTCCCTGTTGCGAGCGAGAGCAGAGCAACAAACAAAAGCTTCGGGACGTGGCGCAGCTTGGTAGCGCACTTGACTGGGGGTCAAGGGGTCGTGAGTTCAAGTCTCGCCACTCGGACCATGCAGAGTGTCCTTATAGGATTTGAGTATCCTGTAATGGACACTCTGCTTTTTTATGTGAAGAATGGTGAAAAGCTGGAGCTGTCGATCATCATCCGTTCCCGCAGGCACAGCAGCTTGACCTTATGTTCGGTCAGCAGGTCGATGTATTGCTTTGTCATGCCCCAATCCCGCCCCAAGCGGTCAAGGCTGTTTACCAGCACTACATCCACCTTTCCGGCAAGAACGGCCTCCGTCAGCTCTTGCAGAGCCGGACGTTCAAGGGTCAATCCAGAGCCATGCTCGGCGCCAACACCAACGATGGTGTACCCGGCCTGTTCCGCATAACGGCAAAGTTTGGCGGCCTGCTGTTCCAAGGAAAAGCTATCGTCGTGAGCGACCCGGCAATAAAAATAGGCTTTCATCGTGTCGTACCTCCTTATACTGCAACCTGTTCCGGGGCGTAGCTGAGTGCTACGCCTTTTCTTGTTTCCATGATAATGTCGGCCTCCGGGATCTTCCGGCGATCCGGCACATCAAAGGCACCGATGCAGTTATAGTGAATAACGACGCGCTGGTTGGTAATGCCGTCCTGCTTTTCAGCGTGGTACACCTCGATGTGGTCGATCAGTTCTGCGACCATGCGCTTTGTAATGGTGGCCGCATCCGTGTACCGCCGTACCGTTTCAAGAAAATCGTCAATGTCCATGCGCTTGCTCTCGTCCTTTTTCAGTTCCAGCCGCAGCGCCTTGATCTTCTTGGCGTTCTCGCCCTGCTCCTGTTCATAGCGTTTGGACATTTTGGCAAACCGGGCATCGTCGATCTTGCCCGCCACATTGTCCTCATAGAGCCGTTCAAAGAGCATATCCAACTCCCGGTCACGGGCAGTCAAAGCGTCCAGCTCCCGCTGCTTGCGGAGCGCGGTGTTTTCCGCTACCTTTGCCGAGCGTCCGATCATGGCCTTGATAAAGTCATTTTCATATTCGCTGGCGAAGCAAGCCAACCGCTTGACCTCGTACAAAACGACCTGCTCTAAGAAGTCCAGCCGGATATAGTGCGTCTTGCTGCACTTGCGATAGCCGGAGTTGTGATTTTGGCAACTGAAAAACTTGATGTCGTGGTTGTTCTGGTTGAAGTGGAAATTGAGGTTGCCGCCGCACTCCGGGCATTTCAGCAGGCCAGAGAATACGCTGGGCTCCTGCGTGACCGTGGGCTTTTTGCGGCGCGTCCCTTTTTGGAGCGCCTGCACCTTTTCCCAAGTCTGGCGGTCAATGATAGCCTCATGGACATTGAGGAAGATCGCCCGGTTTTCCTCCGGGTTTTCGATCCGCTTTTTCATCTTGTAGGACTTGGAGTAGCTTTTGAAGTTAATGACATCGCCGCAGTATTCCTGCAAGGTGAGGATT
>DBFDDV010000019.1:0-2829 GCA_048302525.1 Collinsella sp.
TGAAGGGTTTCTCACCCTCTGCACGCTCCACGGGGACCCAGGTGCCGTCGCTCGTGAGGCTGCGGGCCTTCACGTTGTCGCGCAGCTGCATGCCCATGTACTCGTGCACCAGGGCGCGGCAGGTGGGGTCGAGCACGGGGAAGGCAATCTCCACGCGGTGCTCGGTGTTGCGCGTCATCATGTCTGCCGAGCTCAGGTAAATCATGTCCGAGTCCACGCCGAAAGCATAGACGCGCGCATGCTCCAGAAAGCGTCCGACGATGGAGCGAACGTGCACGTTCTCGGTCTTGCCCGGAACACCGGGCTTGAGGCACGAGATGCCGCGGATGATCATGTCTACGCGCACGCCGGCACACGATGCCTCGGCGATCTTGTCGATAACCTCGCGGTCGGTCAGTGAGTTGAGCTTAAAGAACACGCGGGCGGGCTCGCCGGCAAGGGCGCGCTGGATCTCGCGGTCAAGCCCGCGCATGATGAGCGGTTTCAGTCCGACGGGCGCCACACCCAGGAAGCGGTAGTCGCCGCGCAGGTTGCCCAGCGACAGATTGCGGAAGAACAGGTTGGCGTCTTCACCGATGCCGGGATGGGCTGTCATGAGCATAAAGTCGCTGTAGAGTTTGGCCGTCTTCTCGTTAAAGTTGCCGGTGCCCAAAAGCGTGAGGCGGGTGAGCGCCATGCCCTCGCGATAGGTGAGCTGGCAGATCTTGGAGTGGCACTTAAAGCCTTCGGAGCCGTAGATGACGGTGCAGCCTGCCTCTTCCAGACGCTCGGCCCACTCGATGTTGTTCTGCTCGTCAAAGCGGGCGCGGAGCTCCATGAGCACCGTGACCTCTTTGCCGTTCTCGGCGGCATCGATCAGCGACTCGCATAGGCGGCTCTGCTTGGCCACGCGGTAGAGCGTGATGCGCAACGAGATGCACTCGGGATCGTAGGCTGCCTCGTGTACCAGATCCAGGAACGGATTCATGGCCTCGTAAGGGTAAAAGAGCAGCTTGTCGTGCTGCAACACCTGCTCGCGGATGGAGCGGGCCATATCGATGGTGGGGTTGGGCTGCGGCTTAAACGGCGTAAAGAGCAGCTCGTTGCGTAGGTGTTCGGGAATCTTGCCCTCAATGCCAAAGACGTAGCCCAGGTCAAGGGGGATATCGCATGTAAAGACCGAGCGGCGAGAAAGCTCGAGCGCTTTGCGGATGGTCTTGAGCGTTGGCTTCTCGAGCGAGCCCGATACGGCGAGCACCACCGGCTGCAGGCGCAGACGCTTCTTGAGGATGCGCTTCATGTGCTGGCGGTAATCCTCTTCCTCCTCGACGCCCTCGCCGTCCGGGTCGATATCGGCATTGCGAGTGACGCGGATCAGCGCGCGATCCAGCGGCTTATAGGAGCCAAAGCAGCTGTCCAGGCAGGCGAGGATGACGTCCTCGAGCAAGATGTAGGAGTAGGTGCCGGTGGGCGAGGGGATCTCGACCACGCGGTTCATCGAGGCGGGAATCTCGATAAGGCCCAGCAGGCTCTCCTCGTCAGTGACGCCGTCCAGACCACAGGCCAGATAGAGCGCGCCATTGCGCAGGTTGGGGAAGGGGTGGCGAGGATCGATGACCAGCGGCGAGATGACCGGCGACACGTAGGCCTGGAAGTAGCGGGTTACAAAGGTGCGCTCCTCGGGCGTAAGCGAATCGATGCGGGCGCGGTGAACGCCCAGGGTGTCGAGCTTGCCCTCGATGCTCTTAAAGATGGACTCCCAGCGGGTAAGGAGCCCGGGCAGCTCTGCCATGACAGCATCGACCTGTTCGGAGGCGGTCATATTGCTCTTGTTGTCGACAGGCTGTTTTTTGAGCTCTGCCAGATCGGACAGGCCGCCCACGCGCACCATAAGGAATTCGTCGAGGTTGGACTCGAAAATCGACACGAACTTTAGACGCTCGAACAGCGGAACGGTTTCGTCGAAGGCTTCGTCAAGCACGCGGTTGTCAAAGCGCAGCCAGCTAAGCTCTCGGTTTTGCGTGTACGAGAAGTCGCGCGGCGGCTTGCGCAGCTTAGCGGCCTTTTGCTTCTTTTCGATTTTGCTCGGCATATGCATCTGTCCGTTCAGTCCCCGCAGGGGACGGTAGCCTAACTCTAATTCATTATTGTCTCAATTTAGTCGACCGCTGGCACGGACGTATCGCGTGAACGGTATCTTTACCTACTTCTTACGCGGACAAGCCATAGGACTGACGCCCTGCTCGTCTGCAAGCGGTCTATATCCTCACTCAACTGGTACGTAAGTGTGAATAAGAATGATAGATAGCTGAATATCATTGAATGCAGACGGAAACGTAAACAAACATCATTTATATACATAAAACTGATTTAGCTATGCAATTCTGAATCAAAAGTTTAGAGACGCAATCGCAAATGGTTTTTGAGAAAAAAGAGCTTTTACCTTTGAAAAGCTACTTTAGAACGCCGAAGTGCATTATGGGGGAATCATATGCGATATACCGTTCATCGCACTTTGTTGACCGTTCGGGGGCGAGGTGGAATTGCAGGTGGTTTTTGGATATAACTAGAGCTGTCAGCAAGCAGCGTCCCATACGGAGGGGCGCTGATACATTCGGCCAGTAAGGCCCGAAAGAAAGGTAGGAGGCCATGACGAAAGGTCTGCACGTGCCTTCCGAGATCGGCAAGCTCAGGAAGGTCTGCCTGCACCGTCCCGGCGACGAGCTCCTCAACCTGCCGCCCGACGAGCTCGAGCGACTCCTGTTCGACGACGTCCCGTTCCTGGAGGTCGCGCAGCAGGAGCACGACACCTTCGCCCAGATCCTGAGGGACCAGGGCGTGGAGGTCCTC
>DBFDDV010000020.1:0-2917 GCA_048302525.1 Collinsella sp.
GGTACCGCCCGGGCGGTACCATTCTTTTGGTATTCATGCACTATGAGAGGAAGCGCTATGGACCGCTCCGAAATCTTCGACAAGATCGCCGAGGTCGCTGCTGACGTTCTGGGCGTCGATGTCGCCGACATTAGCGACGAGACTACCTTTGACGATCTCGATGCTGATTCGCTCGAGCGTCTGCAGCTGGTGACGGCCATCGAGGACGAGTTCGACCTCGAGATCGATGACGAGACCCTGCTGTCGCTCAACTCTGTCGCCGACGCTGTCGACGCTATTGAAAACGCCAAGGAGGCCTAAGTCTTGGCTTTATCTCAACGACTCGCGCGCGCCCAGGAAATCCTGGGCCACGAGTTCAATAACAAGGTGCTGCTGCGCGCGGCGCTCACGCACCCTTCTGCCGTGGAAGGTCAGCCCGTCTCGGCGAGCTATGAGCGCCTTGAGTTTTTGGGCGATTCCATTTTGGGCGCCGTGGTTGCCCGCTCGCTCTTTGAGTCCTATCCCGAGTTTGACGAGGGCAAGCTTACGCGCCTGAAGGTGTCGCTCGTCTCGGGTGCCACGCTGTCCGAGGTCTCCCATGAGCTGGGCATCGACGACATCATCATCTTTGGTGCCTCCGAGACCGGTACCGGTGCGCGCGGCCTGCATTCGGCGCTCGAGAACGTCTACGAGTCGCTCGTGGGCGCCCTGTACCTGGATGCCGGCTGGGACGTTGCGGCGGACTTTATCCACCGTACGCTTAAGCCGCACCTGGCTTCCGAGCGTGCCGAGCACCCCGCGAACCCCAAGTCGTTCTTGCAGGAGTGCGTGCAGGCAGACGGCCACGAGCCTCCCGCGTATAAGCTGGTCGGCTCCGAGGGCCCCGCGCATGCGCCCACCTTTACCGCCGTGGTGCTCATCGACGGTATCCGCCAGGGCCGCGGCATCGGTTCCTCCAAGAAGGAAGCCGAGGGAGCTGCCGCGCTCGAGGCGCTCGACCGCATGGGCTACACCACCAACGGCGTGATTCTCAACAAGAAGCCTGTTTAAGCGAGGAACCGTGTATCTCAAGTCCCTCACGCTCAAGGGGTTCAAGTCGTTTGCCGACCGCGCCCATATGTCATTTGAGCCGGGCCTGACCGTCATCGTCGGTCCCAACGGCTCGGGAAAATCGAACATCTCCGACTCGATTCTGTGGGTCCTGGGCGAGCAGAGTGCCAAGCAGCTGCGCGGCCAGGCCATGGAAGACGTCATTTTCTCGGGCTCGTCGGCGCGCAAGCCGGTGGGCGTGGCCGAGGTCACGCTGGTGCTCGATAACTCGGACCATATGCTGCCCGTCGACTTTGACGAGGTCGCCATCACCCGTCGTATGTACCGCTCGGGTGAAAGCGAGTACCTCATCAACTCGAGCCCGTGCCGCCTGATGGACATTCAGGACATCTTGCACGATTCGGGACTGGGCAAGGATACGCACTCCATCATCAGCCAGGGCAAGCTCGATGCCATTTTGCAGAGCCGCCCCGAGGAGCGCCGTGCCCTCATTGAGGAGGCCGCCGGCATCTCCAAGCACAAGCGTCGCAAGGAACGTGCGCTTAAAAAGATTAAATCGATGGACGAGCACCTGACCCGTGCTCGCGATATCAATAAGGAGATCGCCCGTCAGCTGCGGCCGCTGGAGCGTCAGGTCGATCGCGCGCGCAAGTACAAAGAGCTGTCCTCGCGCGCGAACGAGCTTACGCAGATGCTGGCCGTCGACGAGCTTCGTTCGCTGCAGTCGCAGTGGAACGACCTGGAGAGTCGTTCCAAGGAGGGCGCTGCCGAGCTTGAGCTCGCGCAATACCGCTTGGGTGAAAAAGAGCGCGAGCTCGAGAAGCTCCAGGTCATGCTCGAGGAAAAGGGCCTGTTTGTGGGCGACTTGGGCGAGCAGCGCCGCCATATGCAAGACGTGGTCGGTCGCATTAACTCCGATATGCGCCTGCTCGAGGAAAAGGGCCACAACATGGTGTCGCGCCTGTCCGACATGCGCGGCCAGATCTCGAGCTCCGAGCATCAGCGCCGTCGCGTGGTCGAGGAGCTCGAGGACGCGCGCGCCCAGCTCGAGGAAGTGACCGGCGCACATATGCAGGCCCAGGAGGACGTTGACGCCGCCGGTCCTGCCGCCGCCGAGCTCCACGAGCGTCGCGTTGCGCTTGATGCGCAGATTTCGCAGCTTACACGCGAGCAGCGCGATGTGCAGCGTGTTGCCGATAATGCTGCGCTCGAGCTCGCCAAGGTAAAGGATTCGCTTTCCAATGCCGAGGTCGAGGACAACATGTATGCCTCGCGCCTGGAGCAGATCGATGAGCAGCTCGAAGAGGTCGCGGCATCGCTTGAGAGCCGCCGCAACCGTGCTGAGGAGCTTGAGAGCGCCCTTGAGGCTGCTCGTCAGGCCCAGAGTGATGCGCGTGAGGCTACCGAGGTCGCCCGTGCGGCCCTTAAGGACTTGCGTAATCGCGAGAGCGAGGCGCGCAACAAGCTGTCCGAGGTACGCTCAGAGCTCGCGAGCCAAAAGAAGCTCGATGCTCGCATGGCCGACAGCTCGCCGCTCGTAAGCCGTCTGGTGGGCGCGCTGGGCGACGATGTCTCGGGTCGTCTGGGCGATGTGCTCGAGGCCCCTCGTGAGCTTGAGGGCCTGGTTGAGCAGCTGCTCGCCGGCGATATCGATGCCCTGTTGTTCGATAACGCTGCCGCACTTGAGCGCGCCGGTCGCGCCGCCCTGGACCAGAAGAAGGCCTCGGGCGAGGCGCTGCTGGTGGCGCGCAGCGTGAGTGGCTCTGCGGCTGCCGAGGGTGCCGCCGGTACCCGTCTTGTTGATCGTCTGTCCGTGCGTGCGGGCTACGGTCCGGTCGTCGAGGCATTGCTCGGCGGCTATTACGTGGTCGATGACCTTTCTACCGCC
>DBFDDV010000021.1:0-4559 GCA_048302525.1 Collinsella sp.
GGACTATGTCCAAAGCATCTCCATCCTTTTGTCTCGTCGTTAATTGAGAGTTCCGCTCGTGTTGCCCCCTACAGCTCGGCATCGCTTCATGATACGGACGTTTTGAAGACCATAAGGGAATCAATTGACGATGGCACGATGAGCGGCCCGCTGTTTTCTCGGCTTGTGGGGCTAGATGAGATTGGCTCGAAACGACTGCTTGCGGGCGAAAAAGTGGAACTCACTTATCGGTCGATGATTTCAATCCTGCGGCTAGCCGATGTTCTTCGCAAATAAATCCAAGCAAAACGCCGCCGGCAACTCCCCTACTCAACAAAAAAGCCCCGCCAACCGCAATCCCCAAGGGAACCGCGATTAACGGGGCTCAAGCGCGCTCCTCAATGGAATCACGCCATCAGACGAACAGCTCAGCCGAGCAGCGCGTTACTCTTCCCAGTAAGCATCTGCAAGCAGCTTAAAGCAGATCTTCTTGACCGGCTGTGCGCCATCGCCCGGGAACTCGAGCGTGGGCATGTGAGGCTCGCCGGCAACGAACAGGGCGAACTTGTCGTCGGCCAGATCGCCGGCGATCGAGGCGTCGGAATCGACCAGATCGTAGTCGTCCTTCTCGTCAAACTCCTGGACCAGCGTCAAGCTGCCCGTAGCGACCTTAAAGGCCTCGCGACCCTCAATGTCGATCTGCAGGTCGTGATAACGCTGATGCGTCTCATAGTGAGCCTCGGCCTCGGGACGCGTCGTGGGAGCCATGACGTTCGCAAAGACCTTGTCGCCCAGAATCGGATGGCTGCCGACCTCGAGCTGCGCCGGATCGTTCTCCTCGAGCCAATCGATCAACACGTCGAGGCCCTTGAGCATTCCGCGGTACTCCTCGATATCGCCCAATGCACCGTAAATCATCTAAATCCCCTCTCGGATCGCTTCTTTGGCGGCTACTCGGCAAACGCGTTACCGACGCTGTTGCCACCCACATACGTCTCGACCAGGGTAAGGTCGGGATTGAACACGACAACGTCGGCGTCGCGCCCCGACATAATGCTATCGCACTTGTCGTCGACATGAGCTAGCAATCGATGCCGGGGCCGACGCCCAAGCCCTTACAGCTCGGTCACGACAACGCCGTTGTAGACCTCGTCCCAACGATCCATAACCAAGTGGCCAGTCATGGGATCCATGGCGTTGAGCTTGCCGCAGGTGTTGGCGGTACGCAGCACCGTCTCGTCGTCTGCGCCAGCAGCAATGGCATGCGCGAAGCCTGCGATAGTGGAGTCACCAGAGCCCGTGGCGTTAACGGCAGGGATATCGGGCGTCTTTGCGCGGAATGCACGGCCGTTGTGGAAGCCAACGGAGCCGGCAGCACCCATGGACACAACGACCCAGGGGATATCGGAGAAGCGGGCATCAGAGGCGAGCGCGGCGCGGAGCTCGTCCACATCGTCGGTGGTAAAGCTCGTGCCCAGAAGGCCGTTGATCTCGGTCAGGTTGGGCTTGACCAGCTCGGGCTTAATTTCGGACTTAAGGGCGGCCTCGAGCGAAGCACCCGAGGTATCGAGCAGCACCTTGGCTCCGGCGTTCTCTGCAATGCCCGTGATCTTGGCATAGTAGTCTGCCTCGACACCGCGGGGCAGCGAACCCGAAATGGTGACGACGTCGGCCTTGCCCGCAAGCTCGGTAAACTTGGCGGTAAAGGCATCGAGCTCCTCGGGGGCAATTGTCGGGCCACTCTCGAGCAGCTCAGTCTGGTTGCCGGCGTGGAGGATGTTGAGGCAAATGCGAGTCTCGCCCTTGATGGGCACAAAGTCGTTGTTAATACCGTTGGCGTCCATGAGCTCAGCCATGTAGGCGCCCATGTGGCCGCCGAGCAGACCGGTTGCCACAACGTCGTCGCCCAGCTGACCCAGCACACGGGCCACGTTGAGGCCCTTGCCGCCGGCGGTCTTTTCGGGCGTCACGCGGTTGACGTCGTCGATAACGAGCTCGTCGAGCTGATAGCGCGTATCGACAGACGGGTTCATCGTAACGGTGAGGATCATTTTTAGCTCCTTATCTCGCAGGCTCCTTGTGCCTCGCGATACGAGTCGACAAAACGGAATTACAGAATCTCAATCGTGAACGAGCGAACGACGGTCTCCTTGGGCTTGGCGACAAGGCAGCCGCGCTTATGCTCAAGCACGTCGTCCTCATCGGAGCAGGTCGAAAGGCCGCCCCAGGGCTCAACCGCCACAAAATCGCCCTCGGGCTTGCTCCACACAATGAGATATGGGAAGCCCTCAAAGCTCAGGCGGACGCCCTTGTCCTCGCCCTTTTTGGAAAGCGTGACCTGACGGCTCTCGAGCACGTCAAAGATGGTCTCCGCAAAATCGAAGAGCTCATGTGACAGAGGCAGCGTCTTTCCCACCATGGGGTTCTTGGAGCGATTGGTCACGTCAATCAAGCCAGTCGAGGGGACGGCGGTGCAGAGCTCCGCAGCCTCGTCCTTCTCAAAGCGCAGCTCGTAGTCCGTATAGGCCTCGCCCTCATCGAGCGGACACCTAAAGCCGGGATGACCGCCAATAAAGAACGGCATGTCCTCGGTGCCCTCGTTGGTGACCTCATAGGAAACGCGCACGGCAGCGTCCTCGAGCGTATAGCGGGCGACAAGCTTAAACGGATACGGATAATCGCTCAGCAGCGCGGCGTTATCCTCCGAAGCCAGGCACATCGCCAGCTCGTTCTCGCTCTGGCTCAGCAGCTTCCACTCCTGTTTGCGCGCAAACCCATGGCGAGCGAGCTTTACATGATGCCCGGCAAACGTCATGGCGTTGTTATCGCGCAAGCCTCCGCAAATCGGGAAGCAAATCGGTGCCTGGCCGGACCACACGGCGGGATCGCCCTGCCACAGATACTCGCGACCTCCGGCCTCGATCGAGGTAAACGAACCACCAGCCGTGGACACCTTAATAGAAATCGAATCGTTGGAGAGAGCGTATTCCATTGCCCATCCTTTCGAACAACTGCTTTTTGCTCGCAAGTACCCGTCTCGGCCCTGACCAAAGGACAAACCCGCACGTTCATCGATGCGTCCGGTATCCCAGCCATGTAACGGGGTACCATACAGACATTGATGCAATTACAGCTGAAAGGCCTTCTTATGCGAACCATCATCCTCTACGCCTCGCGCCATCACGGCAATACGAAAAAGCTCGTGGACGCCATCGTCGAGGCGCACCCCGAGATCGATACCCTCGACGTGAAGTCACTCGGCAAAAACGAGTACCCCAACCTGCACGAATATCATCTAATCGGCGTCGCCACGGGCATCTATTACTCCGAGATCGACAAGGATATGGCACGTGTACTGACCAACGTGCTGCAGCCGCAGGACAAGGTGTTTGGCCTTATGACCTACGGTGGCAAAAACAAGTGGTACGGCAAGGATATCGATGGCATCTGCCGCATGAGGCAGGCCATCTTTATGGGTGTCTACGGCTGCCCCGGCTTTGATACGTGGGGGCCGTTCAAACTCACCGGCGGTGTCCAAAAGGGACACCCAACCGCTGAGGAAATTAAGGGCGCCGTCGACTTCTTCGACAAGATCGAAGACGAGTATGGCGACATCATCGTCGAAGAGTACGCCAAGCGCGAAAAGCGCCTAGCATACGAGAAGGAGCATCCTGCGGGAGGTCTGGTGGCCGGCGTTAAGCGCACGGCAAAGAAGATCGCCAACAAACTGTAACTGTGAAGGTGCTTTTGAGCGTTTAACCCATACGGCGGGTCCGAGCAGATTCGGGCCCGCCGTCTTTTTCTATCGTTACTCGGTAAAGGCGTTGCCGACGCTCTGGCCGCCAACATACGTCTCGACGAGGGTGAGCTCATGGTCGAACACGACAAAGTCGGCGTCGCGACCCGGCATGATGCTGCCGCACTTACCCTCGATGTGCGCGGAGCGTGCCGGCACCTCGGTTGCCATGCGAATGGCGATATCGGCGCTGGCGATGCCCCAGTCGACGATGTTCTTGACGCCCTGGGCAAGCGTGAGCACCGAGCCGGCAATGCTCTTGCCGTCGGCGAGCCAGCACAGGTTGTCCTTCATGATGACGTCCATGCCACCACTGGTGTAGCTGCCCTCGGGCATGCCGCCGCAACCCAGGCAGTCGGTGATGAGCACCGTGTGCTGCCAGCCCTTTGCCTGCAGCAGCGCCTTGATGGCGGCAGGGTTTACGTGCTTACCGTCACAGATGATCTCGGCGTAGGTCTCGGGCGTGGACATGGCAGCGCCCACGACACCGGGCTCACGGTGATGCAGCCCGCGCTGGCCGTTATAGGTATGCGTAAAGCAGCTGGCACCGGCGTTGATGGCGGCGATGCACTCATCGTAGGTGGCGTCGGAGTGACCGATGCTGGTCACCACACCCTTGGCGTTCAGAGCAGCCGCATAAGCAGCGGCACCGTCGCGCTCGGCCGCCATGGCGCTCTTAACGATGCGACCGCCCGCAGCCTCCTGCCACTGATCGAAGACCTCCTCGGAGGGATCGATAAGATAAGCGGGGTTCTGCGCGCCCACGTGCTTCATGGTAAAGAAG
>DBFDDV010000022.1:0-9649 GCA_048302525.1 Collinsella sp.
AGCGTGGACTTGCCCACGTTGGGGCGTCCGACGACGGCGACGATAGGTTTCATCTGCTCTCCTTTAATGGATAGGGTCAGTGGAAGTGTTAGAGTCGGCAGGCACAATGCCAAGGATGTGCTCCAGGGTATCGAGCAGCTCATGCGGCATGGTCGACACCACATGAACCTCGGCGCCGCGACTGGTAAGGCTTGCGAGTAAATCGTCACGATGATACTCGTCAAGCGTCATGCCGTCAGCGTTGAACATGAGCTTAGGCACAAAGAGCATAACCCCCGAGAGGTCCTGCGGCAGCTGTTCCAGAATGTCGCAGGCGACGATGAGGCCGGTCACGTCCACGTTGCCGCCAAAGTAGCGGTTCTTGATGGCCGTGACGGTGCCGGCGAGTCCCTTGGGCGATTCCACAAAGCGGGCTACCGTATCGCGTGCGCTGGCGCCCGAGAGGCACAGCAGGTGCTGGCCTCGGGCGGCGATGGCCTCGCGGACGCGACGCAGGCGCTCGGCGTCGGCGGCAAGCACATCGTCGGTCTCGTCCAGATACGAGCGGATCATGCCAATGCCGTCGTAGTATTGCGGGTAACCGTCGTAAAAGTCTGCCTCGGGAGGATCGATGCCGGCGTCCAGATAGAACTCGTCGCTCATCTGGAAGGTGTGGCGGCCAAAGCGCTCATAGGCGCGGTCCTGGAACGGTCGGATCATGGCAATAGTCTCGCGCGCCAGCTCGGGCTTGTCGCTGTAGGACCAGCTAAAGCGATTCTGGTGCTTAGTAAAGCCCAGAGGCACAATGCCCAGGCTGGTGATTTGCTCGTGCTCCTCGCAAAAGCGCAGGGTCTTTTCCAGCTCCTCGCCGTCATTCATGCCGGGGCACAACACGATCTGCGCGTGAATCTCGATGCCGGCGGCCATGATGGCCTCGAGCACATCCATGCCGCGCTGGGCGTTGCGGCCCATCATGCGTCGGCGGACATCGGGGCTCACGGCGTGGACCGACACGTTCATGGGGCTCATGTTGCGTTGGATGACGTTTTGCACGTCCTCGTCGGTGAGGTTCGTGAGCGTGACAAAGTTGCCCTGCAAAAAGCTCAGACGATAGTCGTCGTCGCGGATGTAGAGCGTGGAGCGGCCGCCCTTGGGCAGCATGGTCATAAAGCAGAACACGCAGGCGTTCACACAGGTGCGCATACCATCGAAGATGGGGCCATCGAATTCAAGGCCCCAGTCCTCTCCCGGGAAGCGGTCGAGCTCGACGGGGGTGACGCTGTTGTCGCGCGGGTCGAAAACCTCGAGGTCGACGGTGTCGTCGTCGGCCTCCCAGAGCCACACGATCATGTCGGTGAGCGCCTCACCGTTGACCGTGAGCACGCGCATGCCCGGCTCGATACCCACATCCCACGCGGGCGATTCGGGACGCACGTTCTTTACGAGCGCGCCCTCACCCGGCTCGGGGTCGCGGCTGCGCCCGTAATCGGCCACCTCGGCGGCGTATGCGGGTACGGTCTGGTCCATGATTAGCGGCAAAGCTCCTTGATGCGCTCGACGGCGCGCTCGATGTGTTCTTGCGGGGTGGAGGCTCCGGCGGCGATGCCGATGTGGTGAGCGTCGGTAAACCAAGCGGTCTCAAGCTCTGAAGCTTCCTCGATGTGATGTGTGCGCTCGCAGGCGTCTGCGCAAATCTGCGCCAGGCGGCGGGTGTTGCCCGAGTTCTTGCCGCCCACGACGACCATGCAGTCGCAGCGGTTGGCAAGTGTGGCTGCTGCCTGTTGACGTTCACTTGTGGCAGCGCAAATGGTGTTGATCACACGCAGCTCCTGCACGCGCGGGGTGATAGCTGCCACGACCTCGGCGAGGTTCTGCGCGGTCTGGGTGGTCTGCACGACGAGGCCTACCTTGCCCTTGAGCGACAAGGCATTGGCGTCGGCGGCACAGCTCACGACCTGTGCATCTTTGCCGGCGTGGCCAAGAATGCCCTCGACCTCGGGGTGACCCGGCTCGCCTACGACCACCACGCGGTAGCCCTCGCGCACCAGGCGCTCGGCTGCCATATGGACTTTCTTCACGTAGGGGCAGGTGGCGTCGACCACGTTTAGGCCGCGCTTGCGGGCAGCATCGATTACCTGCGGCACCACGCCGTGGGCGCGGATGATCACGGTGCCGGTTGCGGCGTCATCCAGGGTTTCGGCCAAGCCAACGCCTGCCTCAGCGAGCTCGCGTACCACGATGGGGTTATGGATGAGCGGACCCAAGGTATGAACCTGAGTGCACTCCCCTGCCTGCGGCGCGGCGGCCAGCGCCATATCGAGCGCACGCTGTACGCCGTAGCAAGTGCCGGCGTGTGCGGCGATCTCGATGGTAGGCGCTGTTGCCTGGTCGGACGCGGTCGCGGCAGTGTTCGTAACGTTCTCGCTCATGGCTAGAACCTGCCCGGATGCTCGGCGCACAGCTCGTCTCGCATAGCGTAGACGCGGTTCATGGCCTCGGACTCAAACCATTCCAGGCGCTCCGTGCGCTTAAGCCCAGCCGGTGCGTCGGAAAGCGAGACGGCCTTGCCGGCGCGGATCCAGCACTTCTTGGGACGCATGAGCTTTTTGCCTGCGGGCGTGATGTCGGACCAGCCGCAGATGGCGAGCGGGTTGACGGGCGCCTTGCCCATCTGGGCGATGAGCGCAAAGCCGCCGTGGACCTCGGGCTTGATCTCGCGCGAGCGGATGCGTGTGCCCTCGGGGAAGATCAGGACGTCCTCGCCGCGCTGCAGCGCATGCTGGGCGGCGCGCAGGCACTTCATATCGGCAGTACCACGCTCGACGGGGATGCCGCCAACGTGGCTAAAGGCCCAGCGCACAATCTTGCTCTTGGCGAACTCGGACTTAAAGATGGGACGAATGCGGCGGCCCCCAAAGAACAGCGCCGTCTCCACGGCCAAGAGCTCGGCCATCGAGGTGTGGTTGCAGATGACCACGCTGCCGCGGCCTTCCTGGCGCTCAAACAGAAGATCGGCGTCCTCGACCCTCCAGCGCCACATGAGCTTGGAGAAGGCCCAAAGGATGGCCATGACTACGACGACGGTGCCGCGGATGAGCGCTGGAAACTCGGCGTAGGGGGCGTTGTAATAGTCCTCGGGCGTCTGCTGAAACAGGCGCATGGGCTACCTCCTTTGGTTGATAAGGTCCTCGATTATCGAGACGACCTCGTCGATGGTGTGGGCGGTGGAGTCGACGTGCACGGCGTCCTCGGCGGGCACGAGCGGGGCGACCTCGCGGCTGCTGTCAAGCTTGTCGCGCTGCTTAAGGGCGTCGAGGGTCTCGTCGACCTCGGCCTCGAGCTGCGCTGTGCTGAGCGGCTGGGCGTCGTTTTGGTGACGCTGCAGCACGCGGCGGCGGGCGCGCTCACGCGGGTCGGCGGTCAGGAAGACCTTGACCTGCGCGTTAGGGAACACGACGGTGCCGATGTCGCGACCCTCGGCCACGATATCGCGGTCCTCGGCGGCGCGGCGCTGGTGGATGAGCATGGCGGCGCGCACGCCCGGATAGGCCGAGACCTTGGACACGTTGGCGTCGACCTGCGGGGTGCGGATGGCGGCCGAAGCGTCTTGGCCGTCGATGGTCAGGCGCGTGTCCTCGCCGGTGCCGTTGGTAAAGCGGATCTCAATCTGCTCGGCGAGAGCGTCGATGGCCGCCTCGTTATCCAGATCGATGCCGCGGTCGAGCGCGGCGAAGGCGACGGCGCGATACATGGCGCCCGTGTCGAGCTTGTTAAAGCCAAGCTGACGGGCGATCTCCTTGGCGATGGTGGACTTGCCGGATCCGGCGGGGCCGTCGATGGCGACGATCATGCAATGCTTCCTTTCGATGGTTGACGTGCTGGTATGGTTCGCGGGCGTTGGGGCGCGGCGGGTTTGCCTAGCCCGTGTAGCGCTCGCGGTAGGTGTTGCGCTTGGGTGCTGAGGCATGGCTGCCGTGGTGACGCGTGCGGCTGGCAGGCGTGTCTTGGGGCTTGCCGCCGTTGCGCTTGGAGCTCGCCTGCTTGGGCGGGATGCCGCCGGCCTTGAGGATCTGCACCTCGCGGTCGGTGAGCTCGCGCCACGAGCCCTTGGCCACGTCCTTGAGCTCCAGGCCGGCAAAGTTGCAGCGGTGCAGGCGGATCACCGGGTGGTGGATCTTGCTCAGCATGCGCTTGACCTGGTTCTTGCGGCCTTCGCGGATGATGACCTCCACGGCGGTGGTACCGGGCTTCACACCCTGCGGGGCCACGGCTTCAGCCTCGCGCGCGTTGATGATGCGACAGATTGCCGGCTGGCACGGGCCGTCGTCGAGCTCGATGCCGCGGCGGAGTGGTTCCAAGTCTCGATCGGTCAGTTGGCCATCCACGAGTGCCTGGTAGGTCTTATAGACATGCTTGCTGGGATGCAGCAGGTCCTGCGAAAGGTCGCCGTCGGTCGTGAAGAGCAACAGTCCCGTGGTGTCGCGGTCCAGGCGGCCCACCGGAAAGAGCCCCGGAAAGCGGTCGCGCGGGACCAGGTCGGCCACACAAGGGCGCTCCTGCGGGTCGCTCATGGTGGTGAGGTAGCCGGTCGGCTTGTAGAGCATCAGGTATACGGCGCCCTGGTCGAGCTTGACGGGCATGCCGTCGACCTCAATGTGATCGTGGTCGACATCGACCTTGGTGCCCAGCTCGGTCGCGACCTGGCCGTTGACGGTCACGCGGCCAGCGGTCATCAGGTCCTCTGAGCCGCGACGGCTCGCCACGCCCGCGCGTGCCAAAAAGCGCTGCAGGCGCATGGTGTGCGGATAGACAGGCTGGGCGTCGGTTGCGGGTGCTGCGTTGCCCATGGCGCGCGTCTCCCCTACTTCGTTAGTCCTCGTCATGCAAATCCTCCGAGGTCTCGTCGACGACCAGGGTCTCCAAGTCCTCGACTGCCTCAACATCTTCAACATCGGTATCGAGCAGTTCACGCTCTTCGTCCAGGTCCTCGGCCTGCTCCTCGAGCGTAGACTGAATGCTGCGGCCGCTCAGGCGCTCGCGGATAAACTGGCGCGACTGCTCGTCGGGGGCAAACTGCTCCAGATCGGGCAGGTCGCGGGTGGAGCGCAGACCGAACTTTTCCAAGAAGGCGTTGGTCGTGCCGTAAATGATGGCCTGACCGCGCTGGGGGTCACGGCCGAGCTCGCGCACCAGACCCTTGTCCACGAGCGACGCGATGACGCCGTCTGAGTTGACGCCGCGGATGCCCTTGACCACCTCGCGCGTTACGGGCTGGTGGTATACGATGACGGCCAGGGTTTCGAGCGCCGCCTGGGACAGCTTTTGCGTGTCCCAGCTCAACACATAGGCCTCGACCACGTCGTGGTAGGCGGGGTGCGTGAACAGGCGCCAGCCGCCGGCGACCTCGCGCAGCTGAAAGCCGCGGTTGGCCTCCTCGTACTCAACCTTGAGCTCGGCGAGCAGCGACGCGCACTCGCCGGGGGCGATATCCAGTGCGCCGGCCAGCGCGGGCGCACTCACTGGGTCGCTTGACACCAGCAGCAGCGCCTCGAGGGCGCCTTTGAGGCTGTTTGCCTCCAGCGTGGAAAGGGTTGACATGGTTGCGGCTCCTATTCGGTGAGCTCGGGGCCCTCGCCGGGCACATAGGCCTCGGCGCCTTCGACGCGGTTGATACGGATGGTTCCAAAGATCTCGTCCTGGCTCAGCGTGAGCGAGCCGCGCTTGGCGAGCTCAAGCATAGCTAGGAAGGTGACGACGAGCTGCTCGGTGGTGGCATCGCCGTCCAGTAGCTCGCGGAAGGTGCAGGTTTGGTGCGCCATGGTAAAGCGGTCGACTGAGGCCACCGTCAGGTCGAGCGGAACGCGATGGGGTGCCACGTGCTCGGCCTCCAGCAAGAAGGTCTGTCGCTTCCCGTCCAGGTCGGCGCAGATGACGGCGAGGCCGCGCAGGGTGATGCCGGCCAGGTAGTCGGGCATGAGGCCCAAGAACTCGGGGTCGGGGCCGGCCACACGCGGGTGCATGCGGCTTTCGGCCTGCATGCGGGCACCGAGGGCCGCAGCCGCGCCTTTAAACTGTTTGTAGGCAATCAGGCGTTGGATCAGGACCTCGCGCAAGGCGTCGCCGTCGAGCGTGCTGAGCTCCTCGAGGTCTTCGTCGAACTCGTCATCGTCGTCATCGGCTTTGCGCGGGGCCTCCTGCGGCACCAGAGAGGCAGCCTTGATGTCCAAAAGGGTTGCCGCGACCAGCAAAAAGTCGCTCGCCACGTCAAGGTCCAGCGCCTCGATGCGCTCGGCCTCGGCAAGGTACTGCTCGGCCACCTCGCTGATGTAGATGGCGCCGATATCTACTTTTTGGCGGGTTACCAGCTGCAGCAGCAGGTCGAACGGTCCGCTGTAGACCTGCGTCGACACGCGATACGACATCTTCGACCTCCTTTGACGGCGCCTTCGCGGCGCGGTTTGGGTGCATGTTGCGACCGTTTTGCACGGTCGACCTGTAAGTTTACCTTAGATGCCGGCGATTGCGAAGTTGAGCATCTGCTCAGCGAGCGGATACACGGTAACGTCGAAATAGCGGCCGATCACATCGATGCCGGTCCACATGGGCAGCAGGTACAGCACTAGGATGAGGATGGGCATAGCGTATTGCTGCAGGTGGTAGTAGTTGGTCAGCGCCTTGCCTTTAAGGAACGGCACGATGATAGACGAGCCGTCAAGCGGCGGAATCGGAATAAGGTTAAAGAACGCAAGCGACAGGTTAACCACGATAAACGTGGCGCCGAAGTTCATGATATGAGACGCCACAGCAAAGGACATGCTGGCGTAGAGGTTGCCATAGGCCAGGTGCATGAGGGCTGCAGCCAGGCACGCGAGCGCGATATTCGATGCGGGGCCGGCCGCGCTCACCAGGACCTCGTCGCGCTTGGGGTGCTTGAGGTTGTTGAGGTAGACGGGCACGGGCTTGGCGAAGGCAAACACCGGGCCACCGGCGGCGAGCATGAGCAGCGGCAGGATGATAGTGCCAAACGGATCGATATGGTTGAGCGGGTTGAGCGACACGCGGCCGCGCGAACGGGCTGTCTTATCGCCGAGTGCCCAGGCCGCGGCGGCGTGCGCACTTTCGTGGATGACGATGCCCACGATGACGGCGACGGCGCTGGCGAGCAGGTTCATGATGTAGCTGCTGGACATGGCGCTCCCCTAGCGGACGCGGCGCGAGGCGCGCGTGAGCAGGTAGTCAGCTACAAACAGGATGACGGCCACGATGGCGTAATCCAAGCGGAAAACGCCGCCAAAGGGTGAGGTGATGACGCCGTAGCCGGCGATGGCGCTCGGCAGCGCGCGAGAAAGCTCAACGACAAAGCCGACAATCTGCAGCTTGGCGGTCAGGCCGCTAAAGCACAGCAGCACGGTCATCGCGCTCATAAAGATGCCGCAGATGCGACAGGCGATGGCGATGACGCTCATCGCCACGGCAGCGGCCTTACGAGAATTCACGCGCGGTCTCCTCTTCGATCTGGGTGGAAAGCTCCAGCCATTCGTCCTCGAGCTTGGGCAGTTCTTGCTTAAGGCCGTTATATTCCCCCAGCGCGGCATTGAACTTGTCCTGATCGGCATAAAGCTCTTCGCTTGCCATCAATTCCATAAGCTCGTCATAGCGAGCACGCTTTTTGTCCAGCTCTGCCTCGATCTTCTTGAGCTGGTTGCGCACGCCCTTGAGTTTTTTGTTGAGCGCAGCGCGGGCCTGGGCCTCGGCACGCTTCTGCTCCTTGGTCTTTTTACCCTCGGCAGGCTTGGGGGTGGCGGCGGGCGCATCGGCCTGGGCGGCGGTTGCCTTGGCGGGCTTGGCCGCGGTCGGCGCACTCTCCCCTGCCGCTTCGGCGGCGGCGCGGGCTGCGAGGTCCTCGCGCTTGTAGAGGTAGTAGTCGTAGTCGCCGTCATAGACCGTGACCTTGCCATCGCGGATGTCGATCACGCGGTTGGCCACGGCGCGCACCAGGTGCTCGTCGTGGCTGATCAGCACGATGGTACCGGGGAAGTTTTGCAGGGCGTTCTCGAGCATGTCCACAGAGTCGATGTCCAGGTGGTTGGTGGGCTCGTCCAGGCACAGGAGCGCCTCGGGGGCCACGAGCATCTTGGCAAGGGCCAGACGTGCCTTTTCGCCGCCGGAGAGGACACGGACCTGCTTTTCGATTGCGTCGTTGTCGCTAAACAGGAAGGCGCCCAGCAGGCTGCGCTGCTGCGGTACGGTCCACTTGGGCGTAACGGTGTCGATCTCTTGCAGGACGGTATTGGACTCGGTCATACCCTCGAGTGCGTGCTGGGCGTAGTAGGCGACGCCGACGTTGGTGCCTAGGTCGCGGGCGCCGGTGGTGGGCGGCTCCAGGCCGGCGAGGATCTTCATGAGCGTGGACTTGCCGGCGCCGTTGGGGCCGACGAGCGCCACGTGCTCGCCGCGGTAGAGCTTGAGGTCGATGTCGCTGTAGATATGCTTGTTGCCGTAGGACTTGGAGACGCCCTCGAGCCCCACGACCATGTCGCCGGAGCGCGGTGGGTCGGGGAACTTAAAGTCGATGTGCTTGTGGCCCTCGGGCAGGATGACAAGCTCCTTTTTGATCTGCTCGATCTTGCGGATTCGCTCCTGAGCCTGGGCAGCCTTGGTGGGCTTGTAGCGGAACTTGTCGACGAAGACCTGCATGTGGGCGATGTCGCGCTCCTGGGCGGCACGCTTGGCGCGCATCTGCTCCAGGTTGTCTTCGCGCTGCTTGAGGTAGCTGTTGTAGTTGCCGGTGTAGGTGGTCACGCGACGGTTTTCGAGTGCGGCGACGTGGTCGACGCAGGCGTCCATGAAGGCGCGGTCGTGGCTGACGATGAGGACGGCGCCGTCGTAGTTGGCGATAAAGCCGCGCAGCCACTGGACGCTCTCGAGGTCCAGGTGGTTGGTGGGCTCGTCTAGAAGCAGCAGGTCGGGGTGGCGCAGGAAGAGCTTTGCCAGCGCGATACGCATCTGCCAGCCGCCCGAGAACTCGGAGCACGGGCGCTCAAAGTCGGTGACCTTAAAGCCCAGGCCGGACAGGATTTTGCGGGCGTTGCTCTCGAGCTCGTAGCCGCCCAGGTGCTCAAAGCGGTCCTGGACCTGGCCGTACTCGTTAAGGAGTGCGTCGACGTCCTTGCCCTGCTCGGAGAGCTCGGTGATTTGGGCCTGCAGCTCGTTGGCGCGCTCGCCCATGCGGCGGATTTCCTTGGCCGCCGCCATGACCTCGGCGAGGATGGTGGTGTCCTTTTGCTCCAGGTTGGTTTCCTGCTCTAGGTAGCCCACCTGGCAGTCCTTTGCGTACTGGACCTGGCCGGCGTCGGGGCTGTCGATGCCCATGATGATCTTGAGCATGGTGGTTTTGCCGGCGCCGTTGGGGCCCACGAGCGCGAAGCGCTCGCCGGGGTTGATCTGGAAGGATGCGCCGCTAAAGAGGACGCGCGCGCCGAAGCTTTTTTCGATCTTGTCGACCAGGAGGATCATGGTGCCGCCTTTGACCTTGTGTGCCTATATGAAAAAAGGCCCCAACTTGCGTTGGAGCCTCATTCAATGCTCGGGTGGAGACGAGGGGGATCGAACCCCTGACCTCTTGACTGCCAGTCAAGCGCTCTCCCAGCTGAGCTACGCCCCCGTGCGA
>DBFDDV010000023.1:0-8298 GCA_048302525.1 Collinsella sp.
GGTACCGCCCGGGCGGTACCAAGACACGGTTCTGATTCTACCCCACGACGTGCGCCCCAAGACGCATAACGCCGCTGTTATAAAACGATACCGTCCATAGAGTTGGCGACATTCTCGACCAGCCCGGCGCGCACGGCTTCGGCCGCCGCGAGCGTACCGTTTTTAACAGCCTCGACCGAGGTGGCGCCATGGCCGATCAGGACCACGCCGCGCAGGCCCAGAAGAATCGCGCCGCCCTTGGCGTCGCCAGAGAGCTTGGCCTTAATCTCGCGCATTTGCTTTTTAATGAGCAGCGCGGCAATCTTGGTGCCGAGCGATGACATAAAGACGCCCTTGAGCTCCTGTAGCAAAAACTTGGCAGCACCCTCGGTGGCCTTGAGCGCAATATTGCCCGACATGCCATCGGCAACGACGACATCGAAGTTACCGGAGGTGATGTCCGTTCCCTCGCAGTTACCAACAAAGCCGGGAACGGCGGCTTTCATGGCCGGGAAGCAGGCCTTGGTAAAGTTGGAGCCCTTCTCGTCCTCGGTGCCGTTGGCAAGCAGGCCCACGCGGGGATGCTCGATGCCCAGGACGACGCGGGCATAAGCACTACCCATCTGGGCAAAACGTACCATGTCATCGACCTCGACATCGGGGTTGGCGCCCATATCGCACAGCACCGTCAGACCGCCGGCGCGATTGGGTAGCGCATTGGTCAGACAGGGGCGCACCGGCTGCTTCTTGCCTTCGGCCTGATACCTAAACGGCGTCACGTAGGCGGTGGCAGCGGCGGTCATGGCGCCGGTGGAGCCGGCAGAGAAAAACGCGTCCGCATTACCCTTCTTGATGGCGCGACACGACAGCACGATCGACGACTTGCGTTTAGTCATCACGGCGCGAATGGGATCGTCATCCATGGCGATAACGTCAGGTGCCTCAAGGGCCTCAACACGTGCATGGGAAGCGGCAAAAGGGTTGACGATTTCGGCGGGGCCAGCTGCCAAGACCTCGATATCGGGATCGGCGGCAAGCGCAGCCTCGATACCATCGAGAACAACCTGAGGTTTCTCGTCTCCGCCCACAACGTCTACACAAACGCAAACGTTACTCATAAACATGCTCCTTATACAAAAATGGCCGACTCATTGAGCCGGCCATTGTGGTTCCATTTGGAACGGCATCGCATCCAGAGTATACCGTTACTCGGTAACGATAACCTCGCGGTCCTTGTAGAAACCGCAGCTGGGGCACACGTGGTGCGGAAGCTTAACAGCGCCGCAACGGGGGCACGTGGACTGAGCCGCAGCCGAGATCTTCATGTTGGCGGAACGACGGGTATGGGTGCGGATACGACCCTGCTTTTGTTTAGGTACGGGCATAGTGACCTTCCTTATGAACTATCCAGTGTGGCGATTACGCGCAAGTAGCGATACTACCACAGTTTTACTCGTCAAGCTTGAGATTCTTCAATGCTGCAAATGGATTTTCCGTGGCAGCGGCCCATTCGGCCTCCGCCTTGGCGGCGCAATCACATTGCTCGACGTTGAGATTGATGCCGCAGGTGGGGCAAAGGCCGCGGCAATCGGGCTTGCACAGGACAACGAACGGCGTGTCCATGACGACCGCGTCGTTGATGGGCTCGCCCAGATCGACAATGCGATCCTCGCCCAGCAACTCGTAGCCGTCTTCGTAGGCCTCGGGGTCCTCGGGCTCGTTAAAGAGGTAGAACTCCTCGATCTCGCCTGCGATATCAAACGATGCGGGCTCCAGGCAGCGATCGCACTCGCCGGTAGCGTGAGCGCGGACCATGCCCGAAAGCAGAACACCGGTACCGGCGTTGGTAAAGACCACGTCGTAGGCAATGCCGTCCTGCAGCTGGTACTCCTTCTCGCCCACCGTGTAGGTGGCGACATCGACCTTGCCGGTCAGCGGATATGAGTCTCCAGGAAACTCGAGCTGCTCGGAAAGATCGACGGTAACGCTCGGGAACCCAGCCATTACCACTGACCGTTCTGCTGGGCGGCACCCTCATTGAGCTGCTGACGGCAACGGGTGACGGTGCCGGTCAGGCTCTTAAGGTTCTCCTCGAGGTGCGTAAAGACCTGCTCGGCGTAATCCTCGGCGGCATAGCGCGTCTCGCGCTCGTACTGCTGGGCACGGTCGCGGATGTCGTCGGCTTGCTGCTGTGCTAAGCGGACGATCTCCTGCTCACCGGCAATGGTGAGGGCCTGCTGCTGAGCGTCGGCGATGATGGAATCAGCCTGAGCGGCGGCGGAAGACATAAGCTCCTCGCGCTCTTTGAGGATACGGCGGGACTTCTGCCACTCCTCGGGATAGCTCATGCGGATCTCATCGAGGATGTTAAAGAAGACGTCGGCGTCGATAACCTTCATCTGGGCGTTCTTGCCGAACGGCGTCTTAGCCTCTTCGATGAGCCCCTCGAGCTCGTCGACAAGACTCACAATCCTGTCGCCAGGAAAATTCTCGCCCGGCATCCGGTCTCCTTTCATAGGTAACATATCATCGTGTTAGTTTACCACATGCCACCAGGCAATAAAAAACGTCACGAAAAGCGATGTTTGAGCGCTTCGACCACGTTGGGCGGCACAAACGTCGACACGTCGCTGCCAAGCGACGCGATCTGGCGCACCACCGAACTCGAGATATAGCCGTACTGCGGAGCACTCATGACAAAGATGGACTCCAGCTCGCTATCCAGGCGATAGTTGAGGTCGGCCTGCTGCAACTCGTACTCAAAGTCGGTCATGGCGCGCAGACCCTTAACGACGGCACCCGCCCTCTGTTCACGAGCAAAGTCGACCAGCAGGCCGGTGAAGGGCAGTACCTCGACGCCGTCCAAATCACCGAGGGCCTCGCGGGCCAGCGCCACGCGCTCGTCGAGCATAAAGGTGGTACCCACGCCGTTTTTACCCTGCGATTCGGCCACGGCGACGATCACGCTGGGAAAGATACGGCGAGCTCGGCGGATCACGTCGATATGGCCAAAGGTGATGGGATCGAAGGTGCCCGGGACGATTACGCGGTTGATGGTGTCATTCATGGGTGTCCTCCGAAGGCACATCCTCGTCATTTTCGTTCTCGTCAGCATGGTCGTTCTCGTCCTCGGCCACCCAGCGCAGCAAGTCAACCGAGGTAATGCCGTAGCGCTTCTCTCGCACGGTCTTAAAACAAGCCGGATGAGCACCTGCATCGGCTGCGGCATGCTCAAACAGGGCAAAGGCCCCGGGCGCCAGCAGTCCCTGCTGGGAAAGATTTTGCAGCAGCTCCTCGACCGGCTCGGCGCCAAAGGCATAGGGCGGGTCGAGCAAGATCAGGTCAAAAGGACCACCCGGCACACGGCCGCGCGAGGCGCTCGCCAACACATCGCCGGTAACGACACGCCAACGCGAGCGGTCGCGGCACAGCGACTCGATATTCTTGGTGATCAGACGGGCGGCATTGCGATCGATCTCGAACGTGGTGAGCGAGCGGGCGCCACGCGAGAGCATCTCGATTCCCAGGGCGCCGGAGCCGCCAAAGGCGTCCAGCACGCGGACCTCGTCCAGATCGAAGTCGAATGCCGACATGACCATAGATGCGCACGCCTCACGCACGCGATCAGTCGTGGGGCGGGTGACATCGCGACCACGGGGCTCCTCGATCTTACGACCGCGCCATTCGCCGCCGATGATTCTCATCCTCCGCTGACCTCCTTAAAAATATGTCGATATCGCATGGCGACCGCATCGCGCAGGGGGCGCGTCGCCACGGAGTCAAGGGTGCAAGCATACCGCAAGAGCTCGACCGCGTCCAAATGGGCCCACTCGATTAGTTCCTCGTCGGCATCCAGGTCGACAAAGCGCAGAGTCACACCGCCATGCTGGCGATAACCCAGGATTTCGCCCTCGTGACGCAGGCGCAGGTCCATCTGGGCGAGCGTAAAGCCATCCGCGGTTTTTTCGAGCGATTGCAGGCGATCTTGTGCTGCGGACGCGCCGCCGTTGCCCTTGGAGTGCGTCATGACCAGGCACGTGCCCGACACACTGCCACGGCCCACGCGGCCGCGCAGCTGGTGCAGGGCAGCCAATCCAAAGCGCTCGCCGTTCTCGATGACCATGACGGTGGCGTTAGGCACATCGACGCCCACCTCGACCACCGTAGTCGAGACGAGCACGTCAATCTCGCCACGCTTGAAGGCATCGATAACCTGGTCCTTCTCCCCCGCCGGCATGCGGCCGTGAAGGCGCTCGACGGTAAGCCCCGGCAACGCCAGACGCAGGCGATCGAGCTCGGTCGCCGTATCGTGCAGCGGCACGGGTACGGTTACGCGGCCCTCATCGTCGCGGGCAATACCGGGCACGTCTTCCAGCTCATCGGCCGAGTCACTCGGCTCCACGAGTGGGCAAATCACGTAGGCCTGCTGACCCTTTTCATGCGCCTCGCGGATGGCGCCATAGGCGAGGTCACGGCTCGACTCGGTGAGCACGCGTGTCGTCACGCCAGCGCCGGGGACAGGCCGATGACGGATGATAGTCGTGTCCAGATCGCCGTAGACCGAAAGCGCCAGCGTACGCGGGATGGGCGTTGCCGTCATAACGAGCAGATCGGCACCGGGGCCCTTCGCGCGCAGGGCGTTGCGTTGGCCGACGCCAAACCGGTGCTGCTCATCGATGACCACGAGCGACAGATGCTTGAACGCAACGTTATCCGAAAGGACCGCGTGGGTTCCAAAGAGGACGTCGAGCTCGCCTGATTCCAGCTGTGCATGGATGCGCTCGCGCTCTGCGGCCGGCGTGGCACCCGTCAGAAGCGCCCAGGACATGCCGGCCTGCGAGAGCAGAGGGCCGGTCTTATCGGCATATTGGCGCGCCAGCACGCCCGTGGGCGCCATAACGCAGGCCTGCGTGCCGCTATCGGCAGCCACAGCTAGCGCGCAGGCGGCAACGGCGGTCTTACCGGTACCGACATCGCCCAGCAGCAGACGGTTCATCACGCGCCCGCCATCGCACATGTCATGCAGGATGTCTTGGAATGCGGCCTCCTGCTCGTCGCTCAGCGAAAACGGAAGGGCCTGTTTAAGCGCGCCCAGATGCTCGCCCGCGGTGTGGGCATAGGGCACCACATCGACCAGGCCACCGTCGTTGCGCAGACGCAGCGCCAGCTGCAGGTAGAGGCACTCCTCGTAGGCAAGACGCCGGCGTGCGATGTCGCGCTCAGCCATGCTCGAGGGAAAGTGGATCGAACGCAACGCGCGGGCATTGCTCATGAGCTTCCGCTTTGCGCGCAGCGGCGCGGGAATCGGATCGAACGGATTGCCGACGACCTCGAGCGCGCCGCTTACGATGCGGCGCATCCACGCCTGGCTCACGCCATCGCTCACGTAATGGACCGGCAGAATGGTGCCTGCGGCGCGCCTGTCCTCGAGCTTTTCAAAGTGGGGCGAGGCCATCTGTTTAAAGCCGTAGGCAAACTCGACCTTGCCCATCACGGCCAGGCGGTCGCCCTGCTTAAGCTGCTGGGCAATCCAGGGCTGGCGGAAAAAGGCGACCTGCAGCACGCCCGTCTCGTCAACAAGTGAGACCTCAGTCACCTGCATGCGCGGACGCGGCTGCTTTTGGACGATACGGTCGACCGTGGCGACGATGGTGCACACGGTACCGATGGGCGCCATCTCGATAGACCAAGAACGGGTAAAGTCGAGGTATCGATGAGGGATATGGAGAAGGAGGTCCCCCACCGTCCGAATTCCCAGACGGCGAAGGGCCTCCTCACGTTTACCCGAAACATATTTGAGTCGCGCGATATCCTCGTCGAGCGCATTGCTCTGGGCAAAGCGCTCCGAGACGCGCGGCACGGAGCACAGCTCGGACATGGGCAGTTGCCTACTCGATCGAGAAGATCACGGGATAGAGCGGCTGCTCGCCACGATGGGCGTCGATCTCCAGATCGGGCTGAGCCTCCTCGATGGCGTCGACGATCTCCTGGAAGGCCTCATCGGACAGCTCCTCGCCGGCCAGAATCGTCAGCGCGTCGCCCTCCTCTTCCTCCTGCATGCGGTTGATGCAGTCGAGCGTGACCTGTTTCACGTCGGAGCCGACCACGTCGATGGAGCCGGCGATGATACCCATGACGTCACCGGAGTGAATCGGCGAGCCATCAGATGCGCTGGAGTCGCGCACGGCGCGGGTGACCTCGCCATCGCGAACCTCGCTGATGGCGTCGACCATGGCGGCGACGGCGTCCTCGAGCTCGGAATCGGGCAGGACCGCGAACAGCGCGGAGAACGCCTGCGGAACGGTCTTGGTGGGAACAACGGCAACCTTCTTGTCCGTGCAGGCAGAAGCGGCAGCCTCGGCAGCCATGCGGATGTTGCCGTTATTGGGCAGGATGATGACCGAGGTCGCGTTGACCTGGTCCACCGCGCCCAGCAGGTCGGCGGTCGAGGGATTCATAGTCTGGCCACCGGAGACGACCACGTCGACGCCAAGGGACTTGAGGATGTCAGCCTCGCCGAAACCGGCGGCAACGGCGACAAAGCCCAGCGCCTTGGCGGGCTCGGCGGCCTTTTCCTGATCCTCGTGGATCTTGGCGGTACGGTCGTGGGCCTCCATCTCCATGTTGTGGATAAAGACCTCATAGATCTGACCGAGCTGCAGCATGTGCTCGAGCACCAGGTTGGGGGTGTTGGAGTGCACATGGATCTTGTAGTCGGGATAGGCGCCCACGAGCAGCTCACAGTCGCCCATGGAGCCTAGGAACTTAAGGCACTCGTCCTCGTCAAACGGGGCGTCGGCCTTAAAGAGGAACTCGTTGCAGTAGCGGAACTCCGAGCCCTCCCAGTCGTCGTTAGCCTCGATCTCAACACGGCCAAGAGCGGCATCGCGGGCAGAGCCGGCGGAGTCAAACGTGGCGGAGAAATCCTCGACAACGGTGCTGCGGCCGAGCGCAGCGGCAACAAAGTTCTCCAGGAAGATGGCAAAGCCAAAGGCGCCGGAGTCGACCACGCCGTTCTCCTTCAGAACGGGCAACAGGTCGGGTGTGCGGGCGACGGACTGGTACGCCTCAACGACGATGGCATCGAGCGCATCCTCAGCCGAGAACTTCTTCTTCTCGCACTCATCGGCCTTGGTCGAGACATCGCGCAGGACCGTGAGGATCGTGCCCTCGATGGGCTTGCGGACAGCCTGGAAGGCAACCTTGACGGCACGACGGAAGGCGAAGGCAATGTTGGCGGACGTAATAGGCTCGTCGGCAGAGACAAGGCCCTCGGCCACGCCGCGCAGAATCTGCGACGTGATAACGCCAGAGTTACCGCGGGCACCCATCAGGGAGCCGTGGGTGATGGCGCCGGCGATGGCCTCCATATCGGCATCGGCAGGAAGGGCGGAGAGCTCCTTGGTCACCGAGGCAAGCGTGAGCGACATGTTGGTACCGGTGTCGCCGTCGGGTACGGGGAAGACGTTGAGCTTGTTGATCTCCTCGGCCTTGTCGGAAACGGCAGCCGCAGCGATCGGAAAACAGGTGCGAATGGTCTTTGCAATCATGGGTATTTGAATCTCCGTTTTCGGATGCTAGTTCAGACGGCTCTTGAGCGCGTCGATATGGATGCCGATCTTAAGGCTGGCGGGATCGATCTGGGCGATCTCCTGCAGGGTGAAGGCAACGGAGCTCGAAAGATTGTGGCAGACGGACTTCATGTTGACGCCGTTCTCGAGCACGACGTGAAGATCGACCGTAAGGCCGTTCTCGTCGGCGGAGACAAGCACGCCCTTGCGGAGGCGCTGACCGGCAAGCAGGCGCACGCTCTCGGCGCCCTGGAGCTGCTCAGCCATACCGACAACGCCATAGCACGTCATCGCGGCATAACCGGCAATATCGGCAATAACGTCGTTCGAGACGCTCAGGCTGCCGTTAATGGTCTCAGACACAAGAATCTCCTTTTCTTGGTGCTCGCGGCACCATGTCGTGGGAGCAATCATTGCATTATTCTACAACGACCGCGCCATGTTGAGGTGGCGGGCCTCGGGATTACATCCTCGACACGAAATGTTGATACGGTAACGTTCGCGAACGGCGATCGCGGCATGAAAAAACCCGCCGCATATGCGACGGGTTTTGTAACCTGGCTCCCCGGGTAGGACTCGAACCTACAACAGCGCGGTTAACAGCCGCGTGCTCTACCATTGAGCTACCGAGGAATTTAAAGCCCAACAGAAAGGGCTGGAAAATTCTGGCTCCCCGGGTAGGACTCGAACCTACAACAGCGCGGTTAACAGCCGCGTGCTCTACCATTGAGCTACCGAGGAATAGGTG
>DBFDDV010000024.1:0-15429 GCA_048302525.1 Collinsella sp.
GTACCCCGGCCGCCGAGATTGACGATCCTACGCCGCATGAGGTTATTCTCGAGCGTTTTAACCGCCTGGTTAAGGTTATCGAGACCACGGCACACGAGTATAACCAGGGGGAGCTCCATACTGTGGTGCCGGCGCTCATTGAGGGCACGAGCAAGAAGAATGACGCTGTCCTGCTGGGCAAGAGTCCCAAGAATCAGACCGTTCATGCGCCCATCCCCGAGGGCTACAGTATCGATCAGCTTGTTGGCAAGATCGTTGATGTTGACGTTGACGTTGCCAAGACCTGGTATTTGTCTGGCTCCGTTGTGGGCGAGCCGCGCTAATGGTTGCTCCCGGGGCAGGTCTTTCCGCCGTTGCGATCGTCGGTCCGACGGCGGTTGGTAAGAGTGATGTTGCCGACCGTTTGGCCGCTCGTCTTTCGTCCGAAGTGCTGTCGTGCGATGCGATGCAAATCTATCGCGGCATGGACATCGGTACCGCAAAGATGGCGCCCGATGAGTGTACGGCGCCGCTGCGTCTCGTCGACATTGTAGAGCCGGGTGTGGCATATTCTGCTGCGCTTTATCAGGCTGACGCTCGCGCGCATGTTGAGCGCTTGCTTGGCGAGGGCCGCCTACCGGTGTTTTGCGGGGGTACGGGGCTGTATCTCAAGGCCGCCCTCGATGAGATGGACTTTCCCTCGGGTGAACTTGAGGACGATCGCCGTGCGGGCTATCAGGAGCTTGCCGAGCGTATTGGCGAGGAAGAACTGCATGCCCTGCTTGCCGAGCGCGATCCAGAATCGGCTGCTGTTATTCATCCCCATAATGTGCGCCGTGTGATTCGTGCGCTCGAGATGCATGATGATGGTATTTCCTATGCACAGCAAAAAAGTCAGTTTAGTGTTCCGCGCGAGCATTATCATGCTCTATGGTTTGGTCTGACGCGTAATCGCGAGGTGCTCTACGAGCGCATTAACCTGCGCGTCGATCTGATGTTTGAGCAGGGTCTTGTCGATGAGGTTCGCGGTCTTATGGACCAGGGGCTGGGAGATGCCCTGACTTCGATGCAGGCAATTGGCTATAAAGAGATCATTGATGCTTTCAATGGCGTGATTTCTATTGATGAGGCTCGCGAACTCATTAAGATGCGTTCGCGTCGCTATGCCAAACGTCAGCTTTCGTGGTTTAAACGCGATGACCGTATCGTGTGGTTTGATATGGATGAATTTACGATCGATGAGGTCGTTGAGGATATCCTGCATTGTATTGAGGCTGCCTAATGGCCCGTTTCCCCCTTGTTCCCACGGCACCCGAGCCCGAGCGTGCCATATTAGTTGGTGTTGAGTGGCGCGACAATGCGTGGCCGCTCGATCGTTCGCTTGACGAGCTTGAGCGCCTGGCCCATACGGCTGGCGCCCAGTGCGTGGCGCGTTTGTCACAACGTCTGGTTAAGCCGTATCCAAAATCGTTTATCGGCTCCGGTAAGGTTGAGGAGCTTTGCGGGCTCGTGCATCGTATGGATGTCGATGTTGTTATCTTCGACGACGATTTATCGCCCTCGCAGCAATCCTATTTGGAGAAAGCCGTGGGCGAGCCGGTAAAGATTATCGATCGTACAGCACTGATCCTGGATATCTTTGGCCTGCATGCCCAGACGCGCGAGGGTCGTCTACAGGTGCAGCTGGCGCAGCTTCAATATCTGTTGCCTCGTCTGCGTGGCATGTGGAGCCATCTTGCCAAGGAGCAGACGCGCGGCGGCATCGGTTCGCGCTTTGGCCAGGGTGAAAGCCAGCTCGAGGTTGACCGTCGCTTGATTCGCAATAAGATTGCCGCGCTTCGTCGTGAGCTCAAGCAGGTTGAACAGCGTCGCGATGTCCAGTCCAAGAGCCGCATTGAGTCACCGGCGTTTCGCGTCGCGTTAGCCGGTTATACCAATGCCGGTAAATCGACGTTGCTCAATCGCCTGACCGGCTCTACGGTACTTTCGCAGGACAAGCTGTTTGCTACGCTCGACCCGACGACGCGTTCGTATCGCCTGCCCGGCGGTCGCGGCATGACGATTACTGATACCGTCGGCTTTATTCAAAAGCTGCCGCATGGTCTGGTCGATGCCTTTAAATCGACGCTGTCCGAGGTGTTGGGTGCCGATCTAATTCTCAAAGTCGTAGATGTGTCTGACGAGGACTATGAGCGGCAGCTTGAGGCTGTCGACCGCGTTCTTGATGAGATCGGCGCTGGAGAGCGTTTAACGCTGACCGTATTCAATAAAATCGATCTTCTCGATAGCGTTGATCGTCTGAGCTTCCGTCGTCGCTATCCCGAGGCCGTGCTGTTCTCGGCCCAGACGGGCGAGGGACTCGACGATTTCGTCGACCGTATTGCTCGTGAGGCGGCTGCTACCGATGTGTTGCTCTCTGCTGATATCCCGTATCGCGAGGGCGCCCTCATCACGCTGGTGCATGAGCAGGGAACCCTTTTGCACGAGGAATATCTTGAGGGCGGCGTTCGTATTGTTGCGAAGCTGCCGGCTCGTATCGCGCCGCGGCTCAAGCGTTATCGCACCGAGTAGACGAGCTCCAAAAAGCCCAGAATAGTGGGCTGATGCAGTAGATAAAAGGGGAGTGCGTGACGTCCAAGGCTGGCGAGCGCCGGGATGGGATTGGCGTAGGCCCAGCTTGGGACGGTCTTATCGATTCCCTGCGCTATGTGTGCGGCGAAGTATCCTGCAAGATACATAAAGAAAAACGGGATGATGGGGTAGTAATCACCTGAAACAAACCCAGGGCTCGGAAATCCCAGCCACGCCAGGTAGGGGACAGGATAGATCGTTTTGGGGATACTCCAGGTGAGGGCGAACAACACAAGGCATAGGGACATGCCCCATCTCGCCGATATCTTCTTAAGGACGGGATCGGTCAACGCCACGATGCCGGTACATGCGGCCATGCAGTAGATGATGCCAAAATTAACCGAATCGTCTACTGAGACAAGTGTTGTTGCCAACCAGACGACGAGTGCTGCTAAGGCGTATTTGGCGGCACGTTTGATATTGTTGCGTGAGAGCGTGCACATCCAACCCGCGATAAACAAGAATACCCAGCTGATGCTGGCACGCCAGATGTCTTGAAAGACGGTCTGTGTAAACCAGGGCATATCCCAACCGTACAGGTAGGCGAGATCGTAGCAAGCGTGAAAACCTGCCATTGAAATCATCGTAAACCCGCGGACGGTATCAAAGATGGTGATGCGTTTTTGCATTACGAGAACCGGCGCATCAAGCCGACGACTTTGCCCAAGATAACGGGATTCGTTGCATAGATAGGCTCCATGGTGTCATTCTCAGGCTGCAGGCGTACGCGTCCCTGCTCCTTGTAGAACGTCTTGACGGTCGCTGAACCATCAATCATAGCCACAACAATTTCGCCGTTCATGGCACTCTTTTGTTCACGGACGATGATGTAATCGCCATTGAAGATACCGACATTGATCATTGAGCTCCCATGCACCTCAAGGATAAAGGAACCCTGATCAGTGGCGATTTCGGTCGGGATAGTAAATGTGTCTTCGATATTCTGCTCGGCCAGAATGGGAATCCCAGCCGCGACGCGACCAACGAGCGGTAGTGAGACCGTTCCGCGAGGTGCGGTGGTCTCGTCAGATTTAGAAATTGAGACAGAGGAACCGTCCTCGTTAAAGAGTTCCAGAGCGCGCGGTTTGGTGGCATCGCGCTTGAGTAGCCCGCGCGCCTCCAGGGCAGATAGATGGGCGTGCACGGTGCTGGGGGAGGAAAGGCCCACGGCAGAAGCCATCTCGCGCACGCTGGGCGGATAACCCTTCTCCTGCTGATATTCCTTGATGAAGTCGTAAATTTGCTGCTGACGCTTGGTAATTTTACGAGCCATCAGGGCATCCTCTCTACCCATGTCAAACAAATGTTCGAATTTTGCTTGACAGGAACAACTGTTCGAAGATAATAATAACCGAACATTCGTTCTCGCGCTAGACATTTTTGTCCGCGCGGCTTGATAAAACTGTTCTCAGCAAAACACGCGAGAGGAGAACATGATGAACGCAACGAATATGGTCCAGGGAAACCTCGCCCTTAAGCTCGAGACGTCTGCAGAATACACTTTTACGGTTGTTCAGGGTGGCCGCTCCGGCTTTCAGCCTTTGACCGTAAAGCCTGCTCGCAATCAGCAGGCTGTAGCCGCGCCGGGCCGCGTTGCCCTGAAGGTTCCGACGATTGTCGCCGTTGCCGTTGCGCTTACGCTCTTCTTTGTCCTCGCTACGTCGGTCTTTAGCGCTCGTCACGCCGCGTATGCCGAGTCCGTTTCCAACGTTACCTATGAGACCATTCGCGTTCAGTCTGGTGATTCTCTTTGGTCGCTTGCCGAGGAATATCCAATCGAAGGCCTTTCCACGCAAGAGACTTCCGACATGATCCGTAACGTCAATCATCTGGAGCATGGTTCGCTCGCCGCCGGTGCGCATCTTAAGGTTCCTGCTCGTTCGTAATCATTATCGCGCTGCGCATGGTACCCTTGTTATCGTTTAAGAGGAGGTACCATGCGCTGTCCCAAATGCGGCAAGGCACATACCCGCGTCGTTGATTCCCGTATGCAGGAGTCAAATAACACCATTAAGCGTCGCCGCGAATGTTGCTCGTGTAACTATCGCTTTACAACGTTCGAACGATGCGAAGACCCAATCGAGGTCATTAAGTCGGACGGAACCAAGCAGCGGTTCGATCGCAATAAGCTTCTCGTCGGCTTGATGCGCGCCACTATCAAGCGCGATATCGACACTAAGAAGCTCAATGAGATTATCGATGACATCGAGGTCGAGCTGCGCTCTCGCACGCTGACGGCCGTTACGTCCCATGAGTTGGGTGACATGGTACTCAAGCGCTTGGCCAAGATCGACAAGGTGGCGTACATCCGCTTTGCCTCGGTCTACCGCGATTTCAAAGACGTCGATGAGTTTCTGCAAGAGCTCGACAAGCTAAGGTGATTCCATGTCCAACATTACCGTCAACATAAAGCGTCTCGACCCCACCGTCGAGCTTCCCAAATACGCCCATCCCACCGATGCCGGCTTGGATTTGCGCTCCAACGAGGACTGCATTCTGAAGCCCTTCGAACGCCGTCTGGTCTCTACTGGGCTGGCCATCGCCCTGCCCGATGGCTACGCCGGCTTCGTCCAGCCCCGAAGCGGTTTGGCCATCAAGCAGGGCCTGTCTATAGTCAATACGCCGGGCCTCATCGACGCCCACTACCGAGGAGAACTCAAGGTTATCCTCATCAACCTGGATCCCTCCAACAACATCCAAATCAACAAAGGCGACCGCATAGCCCAACTCGTCATCCAAGAAGTCCCCACGGTCAACCTCATAGAAGTAGAAGAACTAGACGAAACCGACCGAGGCAACGGAGGCTTCGGCTCCAGCGGCGTCGCCTAGGGGCGCTCGTATCCCTCCCGCCCGGGGCTTACCTATATCATTCCATGCTCAAACATTCTCGCGTCGCTTCGCTCGCTGCGAAACTGCGCGTGGAACGATATAGGTAAGCCCCGGGCGGGCGGCTACTCGCTTGAAACAATATTTACTTTTCTAGTAAGCCGATGCGACAAAGGGGCTGTCCCTTTGTCGCATCGGCTTACTGTATTTATATTTTCCTGTTTTACCTTTGCAGGTTCTAATGGAGGGGATACCGAAGTAGCTGCTAGTAAGTAAACGCAGCCGCTCTGCCGGAGCCGCCCTTATATCGTTCCACGCGCAGTTTCGCAGCGAAGCGAGAATGTTTGAGCATGGAATGATATAAGGGCGGCTCCGGCAGAGCGGCGGACATTCGACTAGCGGATATGCGCGGGCTTTCCGCCCCAGTAGAAGCGGCAGAAGGCTCGTTTGCGCTTTTGGGGTTTGCCTACTAGCTCCATGGTTGCGATGGCGATGTCCTCGGCTGCGTGGGGGCGGCGTAGTACTTCGCCGTTGATGAGTAGCGCTTTGAGCGACTCAGGGTGGTCGTGCAGGTGACGAAGCGTCACGATGAGCTCGCGTGCGGTGGTGACGTGCATGCTGGCGCCCATGCCGGTAAGCATCGTGGTGTTGGCCTTTTCCTGACCGTATGATTTGCCCAGCAGGATCATCGGCAGATGAGCGCACAGGCACTCGGTGACCGTGAGTCCGCCTGATTTGAGGATTGCCAGGTCGCAGCCGTGCATGAGGGCCGCCATGTCGTCCACGTAGTCCAGAACCGTGACGTTGTCGAGCTTCATGGCGTCGAAGAGCGTCTTGAGTCGGGCGGCGTATTCCTTATCCTTGCCCGGTAAAAAGACAAAGTGCATGTCCTCAAAGCTGCGTAAGAAGGGGAGCGTGTGGTCCATCGCGGCACGGAAACGCACGTATGGTTGGGGCAAACTGGCGCCGGCCATCACCAATACGACGGTTTTGTCTATGGGGAGATTGAACTTGCTCAGCTCTTCCTCGCGATCGTAATTTGAATCGAAACCGGCTCGGATGGGGACGCCCGTTATGCGGATCTTTGACTCGGGAACTTTGCGGGGGCGCAGCGTTTCGGCCATAAACTCGTTGGCCACGCAGAACAGGTCGGTGTCCTTGTGGGGCCAAAAGCCTTCGACTTCATAGTCTGTTGGTACGCAGATGACCGGATAATCGATACCCGTAATAACGCGGGCACCCACGGCAACATTGGCTGCTGTGATGTGCGTTGCGACCACGGCTATAGGCCTGCGGCGACGAATATATTCGTTGAAGGCGGGGAACATAATTCGCGACCATGCCGTGCCGCCACCCCAGAGAAGATGCCCCGTAAGCGTATATCGCCAGGTCAGGTCGTAAATGGGGCGTGTGGCTCCCGTAAAAGAAGCCGCGGTCTTATTGCCGTCGAATTTAATACGTCCAAAATCGAGGATATCTAGGACTTCGATCTCAATATCCTTAGGGATTCCCTTGGTGCCGCGGATAAGGTCAAATGCTTGTGCAATCGCGTTGGCGGCGGCTTTGTGGCCCGATCCAACCGATGCGTGCATAATGGTTACCAGGGGTTTTTGTGCAGGTGAAACGGTCATTTGCTCCGGTTGGGGAGTGGCTTGCATGGGCAGGGGAGCGCTATTGCTCGTCTGCGTTTGATCCATCGATAACTCCCCTTCAGCTTTGTTACGCTATTTATCATTGTAGTGCATGAGTGTCATGTTCACGTAAATTTGGGTATGAGCGCAAAGAACGACAACGTTTCGACGAGAGGATTCTTCATGACTACCGATCAGCCGATTGATGTTGCGATTATCGGTGGAGGCCCCGCGGGCTATGCTGCCGCCATTTACGCTGCGCGTGCCAACCTGACGACGACCGTGATTGAGCAGGGCATGTCGGGTGGACAGATCGCCACGACCAATGAGGTCGAGAACTATCCGGGCATTCCGCTCTTGAGTGGCGCCGAACTCGGCGAGCGTTTTCAGCAACATGCAGAGGGGCTGGGAGCGCAGGTTACATGGAGCATGGTTACGGGTATCGATTACGATGCCGATGCAGCGCTGTTTACGGTGCATCACGATATGGGCGATACGCTTGCCTCGAGCGTTATCGCTTGCATGGGTGCCACGCCGCGTCCGGCAGGTTTCGCTGGCGAGGATACCTATCGCGGTCGTGGCGTTTCATATTGCGCAACATGTGACGGCATGTTCTTCCGTGGCAAACAGGTCTTTGTAATCGGTGGTGGCAATTCGGCATGCGAAGAGGCACTGTTCCTGTCAGACATTGCCAGCAGTGTGACCATCGTGCTGCGCCGCGACCAGTTCCGTGCGCCTGATGGTGTTGTTCAGAAAGTACTCAAAAAGGACAATATTACAGTTAGGTACCAAACTAGTATTGTTGAGCTTTCTGGTGAAGCGATGCCCACGACAATTACGTTCAAGGACAATGCAAGCGGTAAGACGCATGCTGAGACCTTTGAGCCTGGCTCGTTTGGCATCTTTGTCTTTACCGGGACGCAACCCCATACCGAGCTTGTTGAGCATCTTGTCGATCTGGCGCCTGATGGCGGCATTTTGACTGATGAATCCATGGCCACCCGCACACCCGGCCTATTCGCAGCCGGCGATATCCGTTCCAAGCGTTTACGCCAGGTTGTGACCGCTGTTTCGGACGGAGCCATAGCGGCAACCAGCGCATACGCGTTTCTCCGCGGATAAGTACGATAATATATCTTATGTAAGGTTGCTATCTTTAATACAAAGTGGTTGGACGGTGCATCAATGTGCTGTCCAACCACTTTTACTTTCCTGCTATATAGTATGCAAAACTAGATAACCTAGAATACAATATAGCTAATGAACGGAGGATCCTTATGAACCACGCCAAACGCGTTATCCCGATGTCCGATTCGTCGGTCAGCATTAAGCCTGAGGATATTCAGCCCACTGTGCTGCCCGATGCATTTATTCAGTCCGATATCGTGCGCAAACTTAATACGTTGAGTCTGCCGCGCTATAACCAGTTGCCCAATGTGACGCTCTACCGCGACCAGGTTATTGAGTATGTTGCGCTGTGGATGGAGCCGCTGTCCATTTGCGTTGAGCAGCCTGTCATTACGCCATCGATGATCAATAACTACGTGAAGGTCGGCCTGGTGCCTGCTCCGGTCAAAAAGCAATATGGCCGCGAGCAGATTGCCCGCCTGATCGCTATCTGCATCTTTAAGCAGGTGCTACCTATTGCTGCGGTGCAGGCACTCTTTAACATTCAGCGTTTGAGCTACGATGCCCCGACGGCCTTCGATTATGTGGTCGATCAGCTCGAGGCATCGATTCGTTCGGCGTTTTCCGTCGAGCAGACGCCGGTTCCCGATACCGCGCATCAGGTAACGCGTGAGTCGCTGCTTGTACGCAGTGCGGTATCGTCCTTCGTTTCGAAGGCTTACCTGATGAGCTATCTCAAGTTCAACGGGTTTAATAGCTAGCCGACGTATAAAACTGGCGGGACAAAGAGCCATCTGCCGCTTTGTCCCGCCAGTATTTTTGCTTGGTTGGACTTTATTTGCCCGAAGCTACGCCCATGCCGTAGCCGATGATGAGGCCGTGCATCTCGGCGTAATAGGAATCCAGGCCGTTGCAGGGCATAATGATGGTCTTGGAGCCGGGCCAATGCTCAATAATGCGATCGGCCAACGCCTGGGCGCTCGATGCGTTCTCCACATGGTCGATGACGACCTCGCCTCCCGTAAAACCCTCGGCTTCCATGGTGTCGATGATCTTGTTGAGCATCTTCTTTTCGCCATGCGTGTGCCCGACGAGTTCGATTTTACCGGCCTCACTCGCCGTGCCCAAAATGCGGATATTGAGCTTGTTGGCAATGACGCCGGCTGCCTTAGGGATACGTCCGGCTTTGGCGAGGTTTTCGTAATTGCACAAACTGAAGAGGATTTTGCTGTTCTGTTCAAGGCTATCGAAGTATGCGCAAGCGTCCTCGAATGAGACATTCGGATTGCTTGCAAGATAGCGGTCGAACAGCAGGAAAATGAGGTCCATTTTGCCGCCAGCTGCGCGTGAATTGACTAGATGAATCTGTCGGTCGGGCTCCTCGGCAAGAACCATATCGCGAGCCGTGGCTGCAGCGTTGTAGCTGCCTGACACGCCCTCAGAGATCGGCATGCAGATGGTCTTGTCTGCCAATTTGAAGAGCTCGGCCCACTCCCCTACGCTGGGACAAGCGCTCGAAGAAGCGTTCATCTCAGCCTGAACAGCGCAGTTGAGCTCATGAACATCGAGCGAAAGGTCATCGACGAATTCACGCTCCCCCACTCGAATTTTGAGGGGCGCAAATGCAAAGGTGGTATGGGGCGCGGTCGGTTGCCAATCACGGAGGTTGCAGCTTGAATCGGAGATAAGTGCCCAGCTCATAGAGGGTCCTTTCTAATTGTTCCCATACAATTATAGCCATCTTACAGACCGATTGGGCCGCTATCTAGTATTCAAAACTAGATAGCGGGCTGCACGAAAGGCAAAATAATGGACCCCATGGCTCAAAGCCACGAGGTCCACATTCACACGCTGTGTAAGATGACTTAGTAACGCACGAAGATGTAGTTATTGTTCATGCCGGCGGCAACGGAGCTGATGATAACACCCGTGTTGTAGTCGGAAGCATGAATCATCTGACCACCACCGATGTAAATGCCGGTGTGGTACGAGTTGACCACAACGTCACCAGGCTGCGGATCGGACACACGCGTCCAGCCCATAAAGGTACCCGTGGTGCCCAGGCGGCAATAGCGACCAGTGAGGCAATAGCTAACAAAACCAGAGCAGTCGAAGCTGTTCGGGCCAATTCCGCCCCAGGAATAAGCGCAACCAAGCTTACTGTATGCACGCGAGACAACAGAACCGCCGTCGACGGACTGGCTCGGAGCAGAAGGCGTCGGAGCCGGAGCGGGCGTGGAGGGCTGCGGCGTCGGAGCAGGTGCCGGCGTAGGAGCCGGAGTGTTGCCGCCCTGGTTGTTGTTATTGATGGTCTGGCCACCGTTGTTGGTGTTCTCGGTCGTACCGGCAGTCTCGTTGCTCACCGTGGCCTTCTCGGCGGTGCTGGCGTTGATGCCAGCCTGCAGCGCGGCGTTGGCCTCGGCCTCGGCGGCAAGCTCGGCCTGCAGCTGCGAATCCAGGGAGTTTACGACGTTCTGGGCTTCAGCCTGCTGGGCGTTAAGCTCGTCGACCTTCTTTTGCGTGGCGGCGACGTTCTTTTCCTGCTCGGCCTGCTTATCGGTGAGCTGCTGCTTAAGCTCCTTGACCTCTTGAATGGTCTGAGCTTGCTTATCGGAAACTTTGCCGTAGTAGAACAGACGGTTGAGCATATCGCTCAGGTCATCGACGCCCGTCAGAACCTGAAGCAGGCTCAGACCGCCGGTTTTGTACTCGCCGGCGACATAGGTCGAGAGCTTGGCCTGACCATCGGCGATCTCCTGCTGCTTTTGCGTGATCTCGCCGGCAGTCTGATCGAGCGCCTGCGTCTGCGTGGCGAGCTCATCGTAAATCTGCTGGGTTTGGGTGCCGATCTGCTCGAGCTTAGTACGAGCAGCGGCAAGGTCGGATGCGGTATCGGCGTAGGCAGGAGCCGCGAGGCCCAAGCCCAAAACACAAGCGAGGGTTGCCGTAGCAGCGCAGCGTGCCATGTTTTTGTGCGTGTTTGCTGTGCGCATGTAGCTTCCTTTCCAGTAACTAAGGGTAACGGCTAGTCCACCGTCACCAGACTAAAGAGCTCTACATCGTCATTAGACGGCGTGAGCTTCTCGCGCGGGTTGAGAAACGCAAGCTCAAGGATACAACCGTAACCGACAAGCTTTGCGCCCATATCTCGCACCAGTTTACCTGTTGCCTCGACGGTTCCGCCCGTCGCGACTAAGTCGTCCAGAATCAACACGGTATCTTTAGAGCTGATAGCGTCGGCATGGATCTCAATTGAATCGGTGCCGTACTCGAGCTCGTAGCTCTGGCTTACGGTCTCACGCGGCAGCTTGCCCGGTTTACGTGCGGGAACAAAGCCAGCGCCAAGGGCTACAGCCACCGGTACGCCAACCATAAAGCCGCGAGCCTCGGGACCCACGACCTTGGTGATTCCCATGTCGGCAAAGTGCTCGGCGAGGGCATCGGTCATGGCTTTGAGCGCCTCGGGATTGCCAAAGAGCGGCGTGATGTCTTTGAAGATGACTCCGGGCTCGGGATAGTCGGGGATGTCGACGATTTGAGATACGAAGTCGTACATTGCATGACCTTTCAATGGGTTGCCGGATAAGCGGCAGCTGTTATTTGCCTGCGGTGGCGGTGCCGGATTGCGAAGGGGCGACGACCTTGAGCGGCTTTACGAGAGAATCCTCGTGCGAAGCCGGCACGGCAGTCTCTTCGTTTTTGGCCTTGGTGGACTCGGAGCGAGTGATTTCCTCATCGAGTGCATCGATATCGGCGTCTTCGACCACGGCGTTGAGCGACTCAAAAACGCGGTTCTTGAGCAGCGCGGTGTGCACGCCCTCCGTCAGGTCGTGAAGCTTCTTAAACGCACGCTCGAGCTTGGCGTCGCGCTCGTCGTCGGAGGTATCCATTCCGAGCATGCTCACGAGCACCTGCTCAAACATCGAGGACTCGCGGTTGGCGGAAGACACGTACTGACGCAGGTTGCGCGGCTCGATATGGAAGCGTGACAGCTCGGAGCAGTAGCGGATGATCGGAAAATCGCGACCATCGACGAGCTCACGATTCTGTGGACTCTTGATGATACGAATGAGGTCGTTCTCGGCGAGCGAGCGGATAAACGAAATCTCGACGCCCAGCATATCGGGAATGGTCTCGATGGGTTGCAGCTTTTGCTTAGTCTCCTTGGGCTCCGTCTTGAGCGGAACATCGGACAGCAAGCCCACCTCGTAGGCGAGCGTTGACAGGTCCGTGGCGTTTTCCAAGCGCTGCTTAATCACGTTGAGCGGCATGTAGCGAGTCTTCTGCAGATGCAGAATGACCTCCAGGCGATCAACGTCCTCCTTGGAGTACTGACGGTATCCCTTAGGCGTACGATGAGGGGTAATGAGCCCCTCATCCTCTAGAAATCTAATTTTTGAGTTCGAAAGATCGGGGTATGCGCCTCGAAGTAGGTTGACGACTTGGCCGATACTCAGATAGTTGCGTTCGGCCATGCCCTACTCACCGGTTTCGATGCGCTCCGGCGTGCTCTCGTGGTAGATGAGCGTAAACGTACCGATCTGGACGGAAGAACCGTCGTGCAGCGGGGCTGCATTGACGATGGCACCGTCGACCCAGGTGCCATTGAGCGAGCCCAAGTCCTCGATGCGAGCGCCGAGGCCCTCGCGAATAATGCGCGCGTGGCTGCGCGAAACAGTCATGTCGTTGAGGAAGATGCCGTTTGCAGGATCGCGGCCGATGGTGGTCACGTCGTCCTCGAGCTCAAAAGCGGCACCCGTCTGCGGACCCTTGACGATGGACAGAACGGGGGCGGTGATGCGCACGTTGGCCATGAGGTCGGGAACGGTGACGTCACTTGAAGGCACGCGGAATACGCAGGTAGCGTCAGCAGTCTTATCATTCTGAGGCATATTGTTAACCATGTTGTCCATGACAACCCCTAACTTATCGCGGACGTGCCGCAAATAATGAACCGTACGTAATCATACCCCAACGAATCAGTCTTCGATTTCAGGGTTCAGAAAGTCGATGTCCTCGTCCTCGGGATGCGTGAGAGCCTGTTTAATGGCCGCTCCGCCCTTAATGGAGTAGATGACAGCGGTGAGCATGGAGAAGATCACGCCGCCGTACACAAAGAAGATGCCGAGGGGCACCGAGCTTCCGTTGAGGCCCGGGAAGGCCTTAAGGGTTGAAGGTAAAAGTTGCAGGCCGTCAACAACGGGGAACCCGAGCAGCATGAGCGAGAATCCGGTCATGAGCAGCGCTGTGGCAATCTTTCCGGGGAAGACGACATCGATGGGGCGACGGTGATAATGACGCACGATAAGCGTGCCGATGCCCAGATAGATATCGCGGCCAATAATGAGCACGCAGACCCAGATGGGTAGCTCTCCGCGGACCACCAGTCCCAAGACGCCGGTGAACAGCAGCGCACGGTCGCAGATGGGATCCATGACCTTGCCGAGCCATGAGACCGTCTTAGTCATGCGGGCGATCTGACCGTCCATCCAGTCGGTAGAGGCGGCAACGGCGTAGATAACGATGGCGATGACGCGGTTGTTGTCCGTCACAAACAGGTACAGAAATACCAGGGTGAGGATCAGGCGCGTAAAGGTGATGAAATTGGAGATCGTAAAGATCTTATTCGACGGGTAATCGGAAGTGCCGATAAGCTCCTTTTTGATCTTCTTTTTGATGCCCACAGGACTCCCCCGCTGGTTAACGACAAAACTTTCGATACTATACCCGTTCCTGCGATGTCTATCCAGCGCAAGCATAGAGAGTCCAGACATGTGGAGGACGTTGCTGGTCGGCACGTGGAGTCGCATTTGTGTACATCAGCCCCCAAAGATGCCAAAAAATAACGGCGCTGGTGAGGTGCTCTTCGCGTCAAGTCACTTTGCTTTCGAGCGCAAGGGACGCTCGAGCCAGGATGGAGAGGGCGAAAGCTACACCCTCACCGACCTCGACGGGGTCAATCGCATCGACTGCAAAAGCGGCTTCGGGTTCTACGCAGAGCCGAGGGCCGAGTCACAGTGGGCAGCAGCAAAGCGTGGTCCTGGACCTTCGCCAACGTTTCGCTGCGCAAGCTCTTTGAAGCATCGCTTGCGACGGGAAACCCGATAAGGTGGAGCTAGAGATGGCGGCGTTCACCTTTTGGTTCCACCAGCCAGCACCTCCTCTCTCGATGCCGCAAGGGTTTCTTCGCGGTGATAGACCGACACCGTTCATCGTTGTTACGGGCTCGTTCGCAAAGTCGTGAACACGCTCCCCTCTTGTTCAGCGCATAATGGTGCACCGTGTGCGGCTGTGCGGCCGCACGCTAAAGGAGATGTGCCCGCATGGGCATCGAGAGAGAGGATGCAGCATGAACCTGAGGGAGAAGTACGGTGAGTGGGGCCTGATTCTGGGCGCGACCGAGGGCGTCGGCAAGGCGTTCTGCGAGAAGATCGCCGCCGGCGGCATGAATGTCGTCATGGTCGGCCGTCGCGAGGAGAAGCTGAACGTGCTCGCCGGCGAGATCCGCGAGACCTACGGCGTGGAGACCAAGGTCGTGCGCGCCGACTTTAGCCAGCCCGGCGCGGCCGAGACCGTCTTCGCCGCGACCGAGGGCCTGGACATGGGCTTCATGAGCTACGTTGCCTGCCTGCACAGCTTCGGCAAGATCCAGGACACCCCCTGGGAGAAGCACGAGGCCATGATCAACGTCAACGTCGTGACCTTCCTCAAGTGCTTCCACCACTACATGCGGATCTTTGCCACCCAGGACCGCGGCGCCGTGATCAACGTCTCGTCGATGACCGGCATCAGCTCCAGCCCCTGGAACGGCCAGTACGGCGCGGGCAAGGCCTTCATCCTCAAGATGACCGAGGCCGTGGCCTGCGAGTGCGAGGGCACCGGTGTCGACGTCGAGGTCATCACCCTCGGCACCACCCTAACCCCCAGCCTGCTGTCCAACCTCCCCGGCGGCCCGCAGGGCGAGGCCGTCATGAAGATCGCCCTCACCCCCGAGGAGTGCGTCGACGAGGCCTTTGAGAAGCTGGGTAAGGAGCTCTCCGTCATCGCCGGCCAGCGCAACAAGGACTCCGTCCACGACTGGAAGGCCAACCACACCGAGGACGAGTACATCCGCTACATGGGCTCGTTCTACCGCGACTAGCGGCTGCCGCGGCGCGTGCGCGAGGGCACGTGCGGGTTCGCAGGTAGAGATGCGAGTGCGAGGGTTTCTTTGTGGGGGCGTGCGGATGCGGCG
>DBFDDV010000025.1:0-4385 GCA_048302525.1 Collinsella sp.
CGGCGGTCGGCCCCATGCCGTCCTCCGTCGCCAGGAGGAAGAGCTCGACCTTCTCCCTGCTGTACATGCGAACCTCCAGTCCGGACCGCCCCGCGGTCCAACTTTCTGTCCGCACCCCCTAAGGGGGCCCAAAGTGGGAGATTTTCCACGCTCATCTTGCGGGTGCGAAACAGCGGCGATCAGGCGCTGATGATGTGGGGTAGCGGCAGGTCGTGAGCGTCGGTGGGAACGCGGTCGACACGCTGCTCGTCAAAGGCGATGCCGATGATTTGGCATGCGGGCGAGAGCATGGGCAGATAGCGGTCATAGCAACCGCCGCCGTAGCCCAGGCGCGCGCCGGTTTGGTCGAAGGCCACGAGCGGCACAACAATCATGTCGAGAGCCTCGGCAGGCACGATGGGGAAGCGGTCGCTGTCGATGTCCGTGGCCGCAAAGGCCCGCGTAGGGTGGGCGATAAACGGAGCCGCGGACGCATCGTCGGCGGCAACTGCCCGCATACACATGCGCTGGCCACAAGCTGCGGCATCAATTGCCGAGAGCATGCACGGATAGGCTACGCGCCAGCCGCGCACGGCGGCTGCAGCGGCAAACGCGGCAGGGTCTGCCTCGGAACCCATCGCGGCATAGACGGCAACGATGCGCGGCGCCGCGGCATCCAAGCGGCCCAGCAGCTCAACCAGCCGCGCACAGATATCAGCAGACTTTGCCGCCCGTACATCCAAATCGAGATCGTCGCGCCGAGCAATCATTGCCCGCCGCAACTCAGCCTTGTCCATCCCAGCCTCCTCTAGCAAACCTGCCAAAAAGGGACAGGTTTATTTTGGCAGGTTTTATCTGGGCAAACACCCAAATCACCACACAAACCATCGCAAAGGGGGCAGTTCATGGACACCTTCGTGGGTTTTGACGAAGAGCGGGTGTTCGTGGTGGTTTGTCTCGATCTGTAACAGTAACTCGGCAAAATCGGACCTAGATGTTACAGATTGAGACAAATCGTCCGGGGGCGCGGTGAGGTTAGCCCATCAGGTCGATGACGTTAAAGCCGGCGTTGCTCTTGGCGATGACGTCTCGGCCGCCAAAGACGCAGGTGGGCGACTCGGCTGCGATGCGCGTCACGTCGGCGCCGAGCGAGCGCAGCTCACCGGGTGTGGCCGCGAGCATCTGGGCGCGACGCTCTTCGCGCGCGTGCGGATCGAGCCCGGCCAGGTAGGTCGTGTTGCGGCGCTTGGTGAGCGCGTACGGCTTCACCGGCGCGTCCATGCAGCTCACGCAGCTCACGATAAAGCCCTCAAAGGCGGCCTCGTCGGGCTCAAAGCTGCCGAGCCATTCGCCTGCGCGCGCCACGCGCTCAATCGAGGGGTCGATTGCCGGGTCGCGGTAGGTGTAGAACGCCGCCTGGCGCTCGCCGGCAGCGCGGAATCCGCAGCCGTACGCACCGCCCTTCACGCGGATCTCGTTCCACAGGTAGTCGTAGGAGAGCGCGTTGGCGGCAACCGCCCAGGCGCCCGTCACGTCGATGCCCAGACGGCGCGGATCGCACGCGCTTGCCGCAAAGCAGATGTCGCTGGGGATGACAAAGGCCTCGTGGCGGTCGCACGGCGTCGGCACCACGAGCGCGTTGCGGCCGGCATCGGCGCCGTCGCCAGCGTCCAGCCCCAGGTCGCCCGCGGCATCCCAGTACGCGTCAAAGTCCTCGTCGCTGCCGGTAAAGCTCGCCATGCAGCCGTCGGCCACAAAGATACGGCCTGCCAGCTCGGCAAGCTTGGCGCGCAGGCCATCTAGGCGCTCGTCAAAGTGATCGAGCAGATCGCGCAGGAACAGGTAGAAGTCTACGCCCGAGAGCTGCTCACGAACCACGGCCGAAGGCGAGCTGTAGCTCATCGCGCGACCGAGCGCCGCCGAGTGGCCGTTGTTGATAAAGCCCTGCTCAAGCCCAATGCGAATCTGCGTGAGCACGTCGCGCATGCGGTCGGCGTCGGCGTCTGCCAAAAGCGTGCTCGACCATACCTCGCGCGGCAGACTCGCCAGTGCATCGATCTTCTCGGACAGGGCGCCGGCGCTCACCAGCAGGTAGGGGCGCACGCCGTCTACTTCGGGCTGCGTCATGACTTCGGTCGTAAAGCTCAAAAAGCCGAGCTTGCCGGCGAGCAAGTTATCGAGTTCCTCGGCCGAGTGCTCGCGCGTGGGCAGCTGCTTAAGCAGGCGGCAGAGCAGTGTCACATAGGGCAGGTCCTCAAACGCGACGCAGCTCAGGTCGAAATACTGCATGGCGTAGGCCAAACGATTGGTGGGGATGCCGTGGCGCAGGCAGGGGATGGGCGCAGTCGTGTCCACAACGAGCGGCGGCTCGGGGCGCGCCGCGCCAATGTCGGATACGCGCAGACGCGGTAGCGTTGCCTTGTCCTCGGGTGTGTCTTCGGCCTCCTGCGCGGCACGCAGTGCGGCCGTGCGCTCGACCACGTCCGCCAACTCGGCATCGGTCATGGCATCGCGCTTGGCTGCCAGCTCGGCGGCCTCGGCACCCTCCGAACCCTCGGCGGCGTCCACCGGCACCAGCTCGACCAGTGCCATGTGATCGTTCTGCAGCACCAGTTCGCGCAGCAGGTCCTCAAAATAGCTGCCGTCCAGGTCGCCGCGCAGCTCCTCGTACACCGGGCCGTACTTGAGCGCCAGCGTCGCGGCGTCGTCATCGTAGAGCCACGTGCTCAGCGCGTCGCACGCAATGGCCACGCCGTCGGCGATACCGTAGTCGCGCTGGCGCAGGTCGTATTCGTTGCTGCTGATGATGGCTTCCAGGCGCTCGCGCGGAACGCCATGCTCGCATAGGTCGCGGCAGGCGTCCTGGAACACGCGGCGCAGCTCGCGCGCCACGCCGGGCTGCGCGTTTTGCAGCATGATGAGCTCGTAGGGCTGCAGGCTCTCGGCCGCGGTGTAGCTCACCACGTTGCCGCCCAGGCCGGCGGCCAGAATGGCCTTCTTAACCGGTGCTTCGTTGGAGCCCAGCAGTGCCTCGAACAGGATATCCGCCGCGATCGTGCGTTTGCGGTCGAGCGCGCTGCCCAGCACCAGGCCCAGGCCCACCAGGGCGTTCTCGGGTGTAGTGGCCATCTCGACGCGCTTGTACTCGCAGGTCACGGGTGCCTGCACGCCCAGCGGATTGGGCGCCAGCGTGGACGGGTCCTCGCCGGCGGCGACGGCAGCGTCCATGCGGCAGCTCGCGGCACTCGGCTGCGACAGATAGCGCTCGTCCAAAAAGGCCAGTGCGCGGTCCACGTCCAGGTCGCCGTAGAGCGTGATGTAGGAGTTGGAGGGATTGTAGTGTCGCGCGTGCGTGTCCAGGAACTGCTCGTAGGTGAGCGCGGGAATCGCGCGCGGGTCGCCGCCGCTCTCGTGCGCATAGGCGGTGTCGGGATAGAGCGCGGCGTTGACGGCATCGTCCAGCACGCTCATGGGATCGGACAGCGCGCCCTTCATCTCGTTGAACACCACGCCGTTATAACGCAGCGTGCCCTCGTGCAGGCTCGCGGCGCTGCTGTCGCCGTCGCCCTCCGGCAGGTCCAGTTCGTAGTGCCAGCCCTCCTGCTCAAAAATGGTGGGCTTGGTATAGATGGCCGGGTTGAACACCGCGTCCAGGTACACGTCCATCAGGTTGTACAGATCCTGCTCGTTGGTGGTGGCAACGGGGTAGATGGTCTTGTCGGGGTAGGTCATGGCGTTGAGGAACGTCTGCATGGAGCTCTTGATCAGGTCGACAAACGGCTCCTTGACGGGAAACTTGGCCGATCCGCACAGCACCGAGTGCTCAAGAATATGGAACACGCCGGTGGAATCGGCCGGCGGCGTCTTAAAGCCAATGGCAAAGGCCTTGTTTTCATCGTCGCACGCCAGGTACAGCAGACGAGCGCCCGAGGCAGTGTGTCGCAGCACGTAAGCGTCCGAGTCGAGCTCGGGCACGGTCTCGCGGCGCTCGACGGCAAAGCCGTGGCAGGTAGTGCCGGGCACCAGCAGTGCAGCGGCTGCGGCGCGCGGGTCGGTTGAGGTGGTGGGCATATGCAGTCTCCTTTGACGCCCCAGCGGGGGCGAATCGAGTCGAATCCTCGAGAGTATACCCATATGGGGCCGCGACCCTGCGGCGAACTGGAGACGATGCCAGCGGATTGGGCGAAGGGCTCGCGTGCCCGCCGCACGAGCGTGGAAAATTGGACACTCGCCAAACGAGAGTGGATATTCGGACGGACGAGCGAGGATTTCCGGATACCTATCGAACGAGAGTGGATATTTGGACGGTTTTTGGGGCTTTTGCGGCAAATTCCGTCCAAATATCCACTCTCGTTCGATAGGTATCCGGAAATCCTCGCTCGTCCGTCCGAATATCCACTCTCGTT
>DBFDDV010000026.1:0-18261 GCA_048302525.1 Collinsella sp.
CGGCGGTCGGCCCCATGCCGTCCTCCGTCGCCAGGAGGAAGAGCTCGACCTTCTCCCTGCTGTACATGCGAACCTCCAGTCCGGACCGCCCCGCGGTCCAACTTTCTGTCCGCACCCCCGACCCTTGGCAGTTGCGGTGGAATAGTTCCTGTTTTATGGCTTGGATGCCGATTTTAGGAACTATTTCACCGCAACTTATAGATGCGGCGTCGACTAGGACAAATCGTCCTCGTAGGGCATTAGGTCCGCCAAGTAACCTTTCTCCTTGAGCATGGCCTCGATCTCGTCGAGGGTTTGCTCGTCTTCTGCCGCAATGCGGTGGAAGTGATAGCCGCTGGTTACCGTCAGCAGCGGAAAGCTCTTGCCGCTCTCGATATCGTGCAGGTAGCGCTCAACATCGCGACGATTGCGGATGTCCAGGTCGGCCGTGATCTTGCCGTACACGCGGTGATTGACGATCACGTTGAGCACGGCGCCGCCCGCGTCGACGATGCTCGTGAGCTCATCGCCCGCTTGCTCCACGCCGTGGCGAACCTTGACCAAGCGCGTGGGCACAGCGGGGCTGCTGGGGGCCTCCTGCAGCACATAACCACGGTTGGTCGCCACGATATCGTGCCCATCGGCGCGCAGCAGGGCGATGTCTTGCACGACAATCTGGCGGCTCACACCCACCTCACGAGCAAGTGCGCTGCCCGATACGGGCCCCTTGGCCCCCTCGAGCACGGCCATGATGGCACGGCGACGCTCGCGGGCGTTCATTATTTACCGTCCAGCAGACGCAGGTGCTTAAGCGAGAGGTCGAGAATCGGCGCAGAGTGCGTCAACGCCCCCGAGCTAATGTAGTCGACGCCCAGATCAGCCAGGGCGCGGATATTGCTGGCATCCACATTGCCCGAGCACTCGGTCTTGGCGCGGCCGGCGATAAGCTCAATCGCGGCAGCCATGTCGTCGTGGGTCATGTTGTCGAACATGATGATATCGGCGCCGGCCTCCACAGCCTCGCGCACCATGTCCAGGTTCTCACACTCGATCTCGACCGTCGTGGTAAACGATGCATGGGCGCGCGCCATCTCGATCGCACGCGCCACGCCACCGGCGGCGTCGATGTGGTTGTCCTTGAGCATGACAGCCGTCGACAGGTTATAGCGGTGGTTGCTGCCACCGCCGATCTCGACTGCCGCCTTTTCAAACACACGCATGCCCGGTGTGGTCTTGCGCGTGTCGACAAGCACGGTCTTGGTGCCCTCGAGCGCAGCCGCCATCCGATGCGTGTAAGTAGCGATGCCGCTCATGCGCTGCAGGTAGTTGAGCGCCACGCGCTCGCCCGAAAGCAACACGCGCGCGTCGCCGCGCACCTGACCCACATGGTCGCCGGCGTGCACCTCGTCGCCATCCGAGACATCGAACAACACGGAGCTCTGCGGATCCAGCAGCTCAAAGGTGCGGGAGAACACGTCTAGGCCGGCGATGATGCCATCGGCTTTGGCGATAAGCTCCACCGTGGCGGGGCGCGCCGTGGGGCACACGCTCGCCGTGCTCACGTCCTCAAACGTAATGTCCTCGCGCAGAGCCTGCAGAATCAGATCATCGACGACGAGCTTCATGGTAATGGGATTCATGGTCTACTCCTCCACGGCCTGCGTGCCGGCGGCACGGGCCAAATCATCGATTGCAAGGGTGTCGGCGCTCAAGGCGCGGTGACGCCCGTCGAGCGCGGGCTCGCCCGCCTGCTCCACGGCCAGCGACTCGCCGGTACGCATGTACCACGCGGCGCGACGACCCCAGACCAGCGCCTCGAGCAGGCTGTTTGATGCAAGGCGATTCTTGCCGTGAACGCCGTTGCAGGCCGTCTCGCCCGCGGCGTAGAGCTCGGGCATCGAGGTGTGGCCGTCCTTGTCGACCCACACGCCGCCCATAAAGTAGTGCTGCGTGGGCGTAACGGGAATGGGCTCGTCCAAGATGTCGCGGCCGTCCTCCAGGCAGCGCGCGCGGATATTGGCAAAGTGCCCGGTCACCACGTCGCGCTCGACGGGGGCAAAGCTCAGCCACTCGTGCTCGGTGTCATCCTGCTTCATCTGCTCGCGGATGGCGGCGGCGACAACGTCGCGCGGCTGCAACTCGTCGGTAAAACGCTCGCCGGCGGCGTTGAGCAAAATCGCGCCCTCGCCGCGGCAGCTCTCGCTGATCAGGAACGTGCGACCCGGCTGCGGCGAGAACAGACCCGTGGGATGGATCTGCACGTAGTCCAGGTGCTCCATCTTAATGCCATGCTCCTGAGCGATGTAGCAGGCGTCGCCCGTGAGCTGCGGGTAGTTGGTCGAGTGGTCGTACACGCCGCCAATGCCACCCGTCGCCCACAGCGTGTGGCGGGCATGGATCTTAAACGGCTCGCCGGCATGCGCGCCCTCAGCGGCATTTACCAGCTCGTCGGCGGGACGAACCGAGTTGTCCTCGTCCACGGGAACGGCGACGATACCGGTGCACACCGTGTCGCCGTCACGCTCGCCCGTCAGGATGTCGGTCATGGCCACGTGCTCCAAAATCTGCACGTTGTCCAGCTTGCGGACAGCCTGAAGCAGCTTAGTCGTGATCTCCTTGCCGGTGATATCGGCATGGAAGGCAATGCGCGGACGGCTGTGTGCACCCTCGCGGGTAAAGTCGAGGCTGCCGTCGGCCTTGCGCTCAAAATCCACGCCCATCGCTAGCAGGTCGTTGATGACCGAGCGGCTCGAGCGGATCATGATGTCGACGCTCTCGCGGCGGTTCTCGTAATGGCCGGCGTGCATGGTGTCCTCAAAGAAGGCATCGTAGTCCGAGCCTTCGGGCAGCACGCAGATGCCGCCCTGCGCGAGCATCGAATCGCACTCGTCGACCGCGCCCTTGGAGAGCATGATCACGCGCGTGCTCGTCGGCAGATTGAGGGCCGCGTACAGACCCGCCACGCCGCAGCCGGCAATAACGACGTCGCACTCCATATCGGGGTATTGCTTGGTTTCCACAGGAATCCTCTCCCTTGTAATGTGACATAAGGGACCGTCCCTCATGCAACATTGTTCTAGCGCGCTGCGTACTCGAGCATACGGTCGAGCGTGAGCTTGGCCTGGTCTGCCGCCTCGTCCGAGACGCCGATCTGCACCTCGCCCTCGCCCGTCTCCAGGCAGCGCACGAGCTTCTCGAGCGTGATGAGATCCATGTTGACGCAGGTGGGCTGCACCGCGGGGAAGTAGAACTTCTTGCCAGTGCCCTGGCAGCGGCGCTCGAGCTCGTAGAGCACGCCGCGGACCGTCACGATGATGAACTCGCTCGCGTCCGACTCCTCGGCATACTTGATGATACCGGCGGTGGAGCCGATGTAGTCGGCCTCGGCCAGAACGTCGGCCTTGCACTCGGGGTGCGCCAGCACGAGCGCGTCGGGGTGGGCCTCCGTCGCGTCGACGATCTGCTCGACGGTGATGATGTGATGGCGCGGGCAGTAGCCGTTGTTGAGGATGACGTGCTTTTGCGGCACCTGCTCGGCTACGAAGCGTCCCAGGTTTTGGTCGGGAATGAACAGAATATGCTGCTGCGGCAGCTCGGACACGATCTTAACGGCGTTGGAGCTGGTGACGCACACGTCGCTCCAGCTCTTGATCTCGACCGTGGAGTTGACGTAGCACACCACGGCCAGGTCGTCGCCGTACTCGGCGCGCGCCGCGTCGACCGTCTCGCGCTTGACCATGTGCGCCATGGGGCAGTCCGCGCCCGGCTCGGGCAGCAGCACGGTCTTGGTGGGGTTGAGCAGCTTGGCGCTCTCGCCCATAAACTCCACGCCGCACAGCACGATAGTCTGCTGCGGCAGACTCTTGGCAAGCTTTGCCAGGTAGAAGCTATCGCCGACGTAATCGGCAACGGCTTGAACCTCGGGCGCCACGTAATAGTGCGCCAGGATCACCGCGTCACGTTGGGTTTTTAGTTGATGAATGGCCTCGACGAGCTCTGCGGGCACCAGTGCCGCACGCTCCGTTGCCGTCGTTGCCGATGCCAGGCCGGCCGCGATATCGCGTGCAAGCTCCGACGCATCCATGTTCGCGCTCTGCGCCATCAAGGCCCCTCTCTTTTGGCGAATCTTGGGGCTTTAGTATGACACCTAGGTTTACAGCTGACAAGACAGCTGTAAACCTAGGTGTAAAGTTGAAATAAAGATTCGATCATGTGGCAGGTCCATTTTCGAACTGGCAAGCTGAGGATAGCCGGGCTTTCGATAGCGCAGGAGGCATCTTTCGCCACCGCAACACCGCTTGGCGCGAGCTGCACGCCGTGGGGCGCAAACGGTCCGCACCCCCGCAAGCGGCGCGTGCCCGATGTGGCAAAATCGAACTACTTAAGGGGGCCGAATGCTCAAGATTATTGCCTGCGACGATGATGTCGCTTTTCTAGATAGACTGCACCGGATGATCGACCGTTGGTCGACCGAGACGGGCACGGCGGTCGATGTTGCGCTCGTCACGCGCGGCGAGGACCTGCTGACCCGCCACGCCGCATCGCGCGCCGACATCATCTTGCTCGATATGATCATGCCGCTCGTCAACGGCATGGACACCGCACGCGAACTGCGCCAGGCCGACACCGCCGTGCGCCTGGTGTTCCTCACCTCGTCGCCCGAGTTCGCGCTGGAATCCTACGAGGTCCGCGCCTTCGACTATCTGCTCAAGCCCGTGACTTACGAACGCCTGGCGCAGTTACTCGACGAGCTTTCGAGCATGCGCCCGGCGGCAACCGACGAGCTCGTGATCAAAACTTCCTTTGGCTACCACGCCCTGCGCCTGTCCGACATCGAATATGCCGAGGCGCGCAACAAGCACGTGGTCTTCCACCTGCGGGACGGACGCGATATCGAGGCACTCGAGTCGTTCCGCAGCGTCGAGGACCGCTTGGAGCAAAACGCGGTCTTCTTTAAATGCCACCGCAGCTACCAGGTCAACCTGCGCAATATCGATCACTTTGACCGCACGGACATCGTCATGCGCTCGGGCGCGTGCATCCCGCTTTCGCGCAGCTGCAAGCAGGGATTCCAAGACGCCTACTTTGCGGCGCGCTTTGAGGGTGGGAGACACTGATGGTCTCCTCGGTCGAAATGGTCCTTTGGGCAATCCACCACGCCACGACGCTGCTCTTTGGCGTCTTTGCCTCGGCGGCGCTGTGCGGTGTCGAGATCAACCGGCGCCATGCGCTTGAACTGGTGTTGGTCGGTGCCGTAACCGGATGCGCATTTGGCCTCGCCAATGCCGTCGGCGGCGAGCTTTTTGCCCGCCAGGTATATCCGCTCGTCGTGCATCTGCCGCTCGTCATCTATTTGTGCGCGCGCTACCGCCTGAGCCCGCTGCTTGCCGTGCTCGGCATTACGAGTGCCTATCTGAGCTGCCAGTTCAGCAATTGGATGGGCATCGCCGCATTTGCCGCAACCGATTCTCAGATCGCGTACTATCTGGCGCGCATCGCGACCACACTCGCCGTCTTTGCCGTCCTGTTGCATTGGGCCGGCGACATCGGTCCACGCTTGGCGATTAAAAGCACCACCGAGCTGGGCATCCTTTTAATCCTGCCGCTCGTCTATTACGTCTTTGACTATGCCACCAACGTCTACACCACGCTGTTCCACTCGGGCTCGGTGGTAACGGTTGAGTTTTTGGCCTTTGCACTCTGCGCGTTCTACCTTATGTTCCTCGCCGTCTACCTGCGTGAATACGAAGAAAAGGAAACCGCCGAGCGAGAGCGCTGGATGCTCGAAACCCGCGACAGCGCCGCCATCAAAGAGCTCGAGGCCTGGCGTCAATCTGGGCGCGAGCTGTCAATTCTTCGCCACGACATGCGCCACTTCCTACGCGGCCTGGCCGCTTTAATTGAGGAGGGGCACACCGACGAGGCACTCAAACGCATCGACGAACTCTGCGAAGCCGGCGACCGCACCGCCGTACGCCGCTTCTGCGCCAACGAGACCGTAAACATCGCGCTTTCGTCATTTAACTCCGATATCAATAGAAACGGCATTACCGCCAACCTGCGCGCCGCCGTACCCGAAACCATCCACGTAGGTGACGCCGACCTGTTTAGCGTGCTCTCAAATGCCTTGGAAAACGCTATCACCGCTGCAAGCGCCGCACCCCAAGGAAAGCGATTCGTCGACTTTGACCTGCGATTAGAGGACGGCCAGCTGCTGCTGTTAGTTTCCAACACGTTCGACCGCGCGCCGCGCATGGTCGACGGCATGCCCGTAACCCGGCATGCGGGCCACGGCTTTGGCACCAAGAGCATCAAACTTGCCGTGGAGCGCATGAACGGCAACTGTCAGTTCCGCATTAACGGCGATCGGTTTGAGCTGCGCGCTGTGATGTAGAAGTGCGGCGCCGATCTCGAGGCGCGCCTTGCCCGCCAGGCAATCGCTCGCCGGCGCCAATCCGCTACAGCGGGGCGGCCGCCGGAGTCAGCTGCTTGATGTAGGCCCACATGCGCTGCTTAGCGGCCTTGTCGGTGAGCGCCGCCTCGAAACCGTCGAGCGCGAGCACGCGGCGACCCTGCACATGGGCGACCAAGCCGGGCCTGAGCATGGCGGTGTCGAAGTCATCGATCGCCACGAGCATATCGGCGTAGGTCTCGCGCATGGCGTCAGCCGCGTTGTTGTCGAGCAGTAGCACCGCCTCGGGGTCCAAAGCCTCAAGCGCCTCACGGAACAGCTCGCACGGCAGAGTCTCGCCCACCGCGACCGCTCCGTCACCCACGCCGGCGACGCTTGCCAGCACGCAAAAATCCTCGGGCGCGTAGCCGATGGCCCCAAGCGCCTTGCGCAACGCCGCGCCATCCGGGCCGGCGGCAAGCTCGCCACCCGAACGCTCGGCCTCGTCCAAATCGCCTTTGACCAGCACGATCGGCGAGCACGCGTTGCCCGCGATACGCACGCCACGACCCGCGAGCGATGCGAGCTCCTGCTCGGTCGCCTGGGCGATGGCTTCTTTTTTCTGGCTTTGTGACGTGGGCATGCGCTCTCCAATCGTTTGCGTGCCCACCATTATATAAAAGAGCTGCCCGCGAGTGGTTGCTTTGCGGGCGGCTGGGTATAAGCACGGTCGTACTGAGTTTTACGCGGCTGAGCCGCGTCGCATTATGGAGGTCACCATGGCTGACATTAAGCAGATTACCCCCGAAAATTTCGATTCCGTCGTTAACGGCAACCTTCCCGTGCTGGTTGATTTTTGGGCACCGTGGTGCGGTCCCTGCCGCTCCCTCTCGCCCATCGTTGACGAGGTTGCCGATGAGCTGGCGGGCAAGCTTGCCGTTGCCAAATGCAACGTCGACGACAACCAGGACCTGGCCATGAAGTATGGCGTCATGAGCATCCCCACGCTGATTGTGTTTAAGAACGGCGAGGAGATTGACCGCTCGGTTGGCGCTCTGCCCAAGGCGAGGCTGCAGGCGCTGCTGGAGAAGCATCTGTAATACGCTTGTTACATGTTGCCGTCTGCCTGCCGCCCATGAGCGCTTTTGCACCGCTCGCCGGACTTCTAGATGCACCGAGTGCAACCACGGATAGTATGGTAGTCACAAACAGCCCCCAGTGAACGGGTGCGAGTCGCACAGACTCGTACCCGTTTTCTTATGCAGCTGCACGCAGAGCGGGCGTAGTAAAATCTGAACCACTGAACTGCCCCATACAAAAGGAGATTTTCCATGCATGATGTTGGAATGAACATGAGCCAGCTTGCCATGAGCGTCAAACAGGTCGACGACACCATCGAGCTCGCTCACGAGTGGAGCCATCAGCTGCTGCATGCGACCGAGAATTTTGACATGGAGCGCATCGGCGCCAAGCTCGAGGCCGCCATGGCCGCGCTCCACGAGGCGCATGACGCGCTCGAGGGCTACGAGGAAGCCATCGAGGCCGACCACAACTCCGTCGGCTCCGTGAAGCTGGTGTAAGGTGGCCGAACACGAGCACTGCTGCGGGTACGAGCACGAGCATCCGCACGGGGCGGACGGTGACGCGGGCTGCCACTGTAGTGGCTCCGGCTCCGAGCTGGTCCGTTTTTCGGTTACCGCACCCGACGACCTGCTGCGCCGTTTTGACGAGCAGATCGCGCGCCGCGGCGACGTGGCCAACCGCTCCGAGGCCGTGCGCGATTTGATTCGCGCCTCGATCGCCAAAGAGCAGATGCGCACGCCCGATGAGCACGTTATCGGGTCGCTCACCATGATCTACGACCATCACACCGGCGATCTGACGCGCCGCTTGGACGAGGTGCAGCACGACTACACCGACGAGATCGTATCGACGATGCACGTGCATTTGGATCACCACAACTGCTTGGAAATCCTGGCACTCAAGGGTCGCGGCGAGCGCGTCTACGAACTAGCCGACCGCCTGCTGGGCCTGCGCGGCGTTAAGCACGGCGAGCTCACGTGCGCCGCCACCAAGCAGAGCTTGGGGCTGTAACAGCACACATTTCAACGAAGGAGGGTCGCATGCGACATGCGCATATCCATGTAACGGGCATTGTGCAGGGTGTCGGCATGCGACCGTTTGTGTATCGCGAGGCCATGGCGCACGGCATTTGCGGCTGGGTGCTCAACGCGGGCGACGGCGTGCATATCGAGGCGCACGCTTCGGTCGAGGCGCTCGACGGCTTTGTCGCCGCGCTGTCGGAGCACGCGCCTGCCGCGACCCGCGTTGAGCATGTCGAGGTTATGGACCTAGCACCCGGCAACTGGGACGCCGCTAACGAGCAGGGTTTTCGCATTGTGGCGTCACAGGATCAAACTGCCCACACGACGCTCATCTCACCCGACATCGCCACGTGCGACGACTGCCTGCGCGAGCTGTTCGACCCCGCCGACCGACGCTTTCACTATCCCTTTATCAACTGCACCAACTGCGGACCGCGCTTTACCATCATTCGCTCGCTGCCCTATGACCGAGCGGCCACCTCGATGAATCGCTTTCCCATGTGCCCCACCTGCGCCGCAGAGTATGCCGATCCGCTCGATCGGCGATTTCACGCGCAGCCCGATGCCTGCTTTGATTGTGGACCGCATATTACGTGGCGTGAGGTCAATTGCGGTGTTGTGCCAACGGCGGTCGACGCGACACCAGCCGTCGGCTCCACGCGCGAGGCCAGCGATGCCATCATCGAACGCTGCGTCGAGCTGCTGGCTGGCGGCGGCATCGTCGCCATCAAGGGTCTGGGCGGATTCCACCTGGCCTGCGATGCCACCAACGAACAAGCGGTACGCGAGCTGCGCCGTCGCAAGCGTCGCAGCAATAAGCCGCTTGCCGTTATGGTGCGCGACCTTGCCGACGCCGAGCGCCTGTGTCACATCGATGGCGTTGAGCGTAATCTTCTTGCCGGCAGCGTTCGTCCCATCGTGCTGCTGCGTCGCCGCGTAACCGGCAACGACGCCTACGGCTCCCCCGACGCCCCTGAGCTCGCGCCATCCGTCGCGCACGACTTGCCCGAGCTCGGCGTCATGCTCCCCTACACCCCGCTTCAACATTTACTGCTCGCCGCGGCCGCGGCGCGCGGCATGAGCGCACTCGTCATGACCAGCGGAAACCTGAGCGAAGAGCCCATCGAGACCGACGATGCCCTTGCATGGGAGCATCTCGTTGCCGCCGGCATCGCCGACGCGTTGCTCGGCAACGACCGCGCAATTCTGTCGCGCTACGACGACTCCGTGGTACGCGTGGTCGACGGCGACGTCATGCCCGTGCGTCGCGCACGCGGATATGCGCCGCAGCCGCTGTCGTTGCCGGAGCTCAACGGCACCTCGCCCTGCGTGCTCGCCTGCGGTCCGCAGCAAAAAGCCACGATCGCGCTCACGCGCGAGGACGCCAACGGTCATACGACCTGTTTTGTGTCGCAGCATATCGGCGATGTCGAAAACGGCGCGACTTTCGATGCCTGGAGCGCCGCACGCACGCGTCTGGAAAACCTCTTTGACCTGGCGGCTGCCGCCTTGGCATGCGACATGCATCCCAGCTATCTGTCGAGCCAATGGGCGCGCGAGCAGGCACGGGAGCACAATCTGCCGCTTATCGAAGTCCAGCACCATCATGCGCACATCGCGAGCGTAATGGCAGAGGCGATTGTCGCAGGCCGGCTTGCGCCCGATGCACGCGTCCTCGGCATCGCCTTCGACGGCACGGGCGCCGGCACCGATGGCACCATAGGGGGCGGTGAGTTTCTTATCTCCCGTCTCGCCGATTTTGAGCGCGTCGCGCATCTGCGCACCTGGGCGCTCCCCGGTGGCGCCGCATCCGTACACGATGCCCGCCGCAACGCCTTTGCCCTGCTCAGCGAGCTCGACCTGCTCGAGCACCCGGGAGCTGTGGGGCTCTTGAACAGCCTTGACGAGCAAACGTGCAGCATAACGGCAACGATGATCGAGCGCGGCATCAACAGTCCGCGCACTAGCAGCATGGGTCGCCTGTTTGATGCCGCAGCCGCGATTTTGGGCATTTGCGGCCAGGCAACCTACGAGGGCGAACCCGCCATCGAGCTCGAAGCCGCCGCCTGGCGCGCGCTCGACAGCGAAATCGCCCATTTTCCCGACGACAACGCCGGCTATTCCGCATCTGACCCATCGTGGCTGGACGGCCCCTATGTTCTGGACCAGAAAGCACTCTTTGAGGCACTTTTGGGAGGAATTGAAGCCGGAGCGCCCGCCGACAGGCTCGCACTCGATTTCCATGTCGCCGTCGCGCGCTCCTCGGCGCGCATCGCCAGCGATATCTGCATGCACGAGGGCATCGACACCGTCGCGCTCTCGGGCGGCGTGTTCATGAACCGACTTCTGCTTCAGCTTCTCACCCGCGAGCTCAAAAGCGCAGGCTTTACTGTCCTTGTCCCCCACACCGTACCCGTCAATGACGGCTGCATCGCCTACGGTCAGGCAGCAGTCGCACGCGCTCGCCTCGCGCAGATTGCATCACAGTAGCTCGCCCTCGCACGCCGCCGCGCCCAGCCGTCTCACAGGCGTAACGCGTTTGCCCGCGAACCCCGCGAGCGCTACCATCAACTGATGGATTATTAAGCGCCCATCCAGCGCAAAGCGTATAAAAGGGGAACAATATGTGCCTTGCCGTTCCCGGCAAAGTAGTCAAACGCGACGACGACCTCAAGGCCACCGTCGACATGATGGGCATCGAGCGCCCCGTGTCGCTGAGACTCGTGCCGACGGCGCAGGTAGGCGACTATATTCTCGTACACGCCGGCTTTGGCATCCAGATCGTCGACGAGCAGGAAGCGCAAGAAACGCTCGAGCTCGTTAATGCCATGACCGAACTGGCCGAAGAAGACCAACTGGCCAGCAACCCGGCCGAGGCATACTAGTGGCGGCCGGACAGCCGGCGCGCTCCGGTATCGACTTTTCGGCATTTCGCGATTCCAAGCTGGCTCGCGAGCTCATCGAGCGCATTCATGAGCTTGTCGGCGACCGCGCCATCAACCTTATGGAAGTCTGCGGCACACATACCGTGAGCATCGGGCGCTATGGCTTTCGCTCCATTATGCCGGCCGGGCTCAAGCTGCTGAGCGGCCCGGGCTGCCCCGTCTGCGTCACCGCCAACCGCGACATCGACCACGCAATCGCGCTCGCCAACATAGACGGCGCCATCATCACCACCTTTGGCGACATGATGCGCGTGCCCGGATCATCCACCTCGCTCGCTGCGCAAAAGGCGGCGGGGCGCGATATTCGCATCGTCTACTCCCCGCTCGATGCACTCGATATCGCCGAGCAAAACCCTGATCGCCCGGTCATTTTTATGGGCGTGGGCTTTGAGACTACGACGCCCACCATCGCCGCCGCCATCTTGGAGGCCGAGGCGCGCGGGCTTTTGAATTTCTCGGTCTATTGCGCCCACAAGACCACGCCGCCGGCGTTGCGCGCCATCGCTAACGACCCCGAGACCGCCATCGACGGCTTTATCCTGCCGGGCCACGTCGCCACCATCACGGGCTTGGCCCCCTTTGGCTTTTTGGTCGACGAGTTTAAGACTCCAGGCGTGGTAACGGGATTTGAGCCGGTCGACATCTTGCAGGGTATCTGCATGCTGGTCCAGATGGTTGTTGAGGGGCAACCCGCGATCGACAACGCCTACCGTCGCGGCGTCAATGCCGACGGCAATCCCGTGGCGCGCCAGCTGGTCGAGCAGGTATTTGAGCCGTGCGATACCACATGGCGCGGGCTGGGATCGATTGCGGCTTCAGGACTCGCCATTCGTCCCGAGTTTTCGCACTTTGATGCCAGCATGCGCTTTGACGTGCCCATCGAGCCGACGGTCGAGCCACGCGGGTGCCGCTGCGGCGACGTGCTGCGCGGGGCCATTACGCCGAGCGACTGCCCCCTGTTCGGCCACGCTTGTACGCCCGAGCATCCCGTCGGCCCCTGCATGGTGAGCTCCGAGGGCAGCTGCGCAGCATATTTCCGCTACCGAGGCTAATAGGTTCCGCCGTTCTAACGAACGGCGGACCAGTCGACGGTGCGCCTCACCCATATAATTCCACCCACGATTGGAGTTTTCGATATGTCCCATAGCGTTACCGATAGCACCGTCCTGCTGGGCCACGGCTCCGGCGGCCAGATGATGAAACGCATCATCGATGAGGTCTTTTTGGATGCCTTTGGGTCGCCCGAGCTGCTCGAAGGCAACGATGCCGGCGTCGCCGCGCTGCCCGCGAGCGGGCGCATCGCCATGTCGACCGACAGCTTTGTAGTCTCGCCGCAGTTCTTCCCCGGTGGCAACATCGGCCGCCTCGCCGTGTGCGGAACCGTCAACGACGTCGCGACCTCGGGCGCCAACGTGCGCTACCTGTCGTGCGGCTTTATCCTCGAAGAGGGCTATCCCATGGATAAGCTCCGCCAGATTGTGCAGACGATGGCCGAGACGGCGCGCGAGGCGGGCGTGTCCATAATCACGGGCGACACTAAGGTGGTCGAGCGCGGCGGGGCCGACGGCGTCTATATCAATACCGCCGGCGTGGGCGAGGTGCCTGCGGGCGTGGCGCTCAGCGGCGCAAACTGCCAGCCCGGCGATGTCATCCTGGTCTCAGGTACACTGGGTGACCACGGCATCGCTATCATGAGCCAACGCGAGGGTCTGGCGTTTTCGAGCACCATCGAAAGCGATGCCGCGCCGCTCAACCACCTGATTGCCGACGTTCTGGCCGCAGCGCCCGGCACGCGTTGCTTTCGCGACCCCACGCGCGGTGGCCTAGCGTCCACACTCAACGAGTTTGCCCAGGCCAGCAATGTCGCCATGGAGGTCGACGAGGATGCCGTGCCCGTGCGTCCCGACGTGCAGGCCGCCTGCGAGATGCTCGGCTACGATGTGTTGCAGGTGGCAAACGAGGGCAAGATGGTCGCCGTCGTACCGGCCGAGCAAGCCGATGCCGCACTGAGCGCCATGCGCGCCGCCCACTACGGCGAGAACGCCGCCATCATCGGTCGCGTGCTGCCACTTGCCGAGGGCGCCCGCCCCGCCGTGCGCGTGCGCACCGGCTGGGGCTCGACCCGCATCCTCGACATGCTCGTGGGAGAACAGCTGCCGAGGATTTGCTAGGGCGAAACCACACGGTCGGCGCGATGCGGCCTGATACCCCTGGAGATGTTCAGATTCCAAGCACGCCCAACGCGGAAGCCCAGTATTATGGGGTGCGTTTTAAACCCAATGACGGGAGTTTTTATGGCAGCAGCTTTTTCCCATGTGATCTTTGACCTGGACGGCACCATCCTCAACACACTCGAGGACCTGGCGGCCGCCGGCAACCATACCTGCGAGATGCACGGCTGGCCCACGTTTGCCGTAGACGAGTACCGCTACAAGGTGGGAAACGGCATGCTCAAGCTGGTTGAGCGCTTTATGCCCGCCGAGTATGCGGGCGACGGCCGCATGTTTGAGCAGGCGCTTGCCGAGTTTAGGGCTTACTACGGCGAGCACAAGGAAGACCACACCGCCCCCTATGCCGGCACGATCGAGACGCTCGACCGCCTACGCGCCGCGGGCGTTCAGCTTGCCGTGCTCACCAACAAGGACCACGTCTCGGCGGCTCCGCTTATCGAGAAGTATTTTGGTTCCGAGCGCTTTGCGCTGGTGCAGGGCCGCGTCGATGCGTTTCCGCCCAAGCCCGAGGCGCCTGTTACGCTGCATGTGATGGAGGAGCTGGGCGCCGATCCGTCGACCACGCTCTATGTGGGCGATTCCAATGTCGATATCCTGACCGGTCACAACGCCGGCCTTAAGAGTGCAGGCGTCAGCTGGGGCTTCCGCGGCCGCGCAGAGCTGGAGTCCGCCGGCGCCGACTACGTGGTGGACACCCAGGACGAGCTAGCGGCGCTGATTCTGGGCGAGTAACGAGCGACACTGCTTAACGCAGCTGCGACAATTCTTCCGCGCGGAAAGCGCATCCCGTTTTGGAGCTCCGGAATGGGATATGCTTTCCGTTTGAGGCGCATCAGGGAAACCGCATCCCGTTTCAGAGCAATATTCCGGGTCGCACTTTCCGCAACCCACCCCATCCGGAAAATGCGACCCACTATTCGGCCAAAAACCGGGTCGCATCTTCCCAAGCACTCGATGCAACGCTGGCACAAGGAGTGTCCCCAACTACCGGCAGAAAAGGAACGTCCCCAGCTGCCGCCTTCCCAATGACTACTTCAGCGATGGCAACGCCACAGGTACAAGCGCCACTTTAAGCCAGCCAAGGGAACACCGTTGTTTTGGCAACGACAGCGAAAGCCCGCCAGAGCGAGCAAGGTGCCTTGAAACGAGGCGGCATTGACCTTCTGGTCATGCCGCCGAAGTTGAAAGGCAGATTGCCGCTCTGGCGGGCTTGCAGCGTCGAGCAGTTGCGGCGTTTGGTAAAACGCCGCAACGAACTAGCTCAGCATTGCATCCATCATCTCGGAGTTGACGGAGTCGTCGGCAGACCACTCGCCGTCGTCGTTGCAGGTGTACTTGAAGATAACCGTGGTCTTCCTGGGCTCGGTGGCCTTGGTCACATCGACCATAACCTGACCGGCCATCTTGTACAGCTCGTCATCGGAAGGAACCGTATCAAGCGCGGCGACCTTCTCCTGATACTGGGTGGAGAAGTCCTCGACGATCTTGTTCATAGACTTGCAGGTGATAGAGACCTCGGCGGTCGCGACACCCTTGTCTTCGTCGACCGTCACGTCGCCGATCTCGTAATCAAAACCCTCGAGATAGGTCTTGGCATACTCCTTGGGATCGATGCCCAGCTGCTCGAACTCGTCGCCCGAAGCCTCTTCCAGGCCAGAGAGGAAATCGTCACCACCGTTTTTGACCTCATCGAACTGAGTCGTAAGGTCCTCGGTGATGAGCTCTTCGATCGAAGGGCCTCCGCAGCCGGAGAGCACGACCACGCACGCAACCAAGACGGCCATGAGGGGCGCAAGCAGCAGCTTCTTTTTCATGTTGTTCCTCCCAATAAGCGGCACCGCGCTTCCCAGACACGGCGCACGTTGTAATAAGTAAGCCCATACTATCCACTTATGAACACCCTCGACGGCACGAAGGCGCGGTCGGTTCGTTTTAGCGTCCGAACGGTTTGCAAGCCCGCCCAACGTGCAATAAAACGCTTTCCCGCGGTGCAATAAAAAGGGTGGCCGGAAAACCCGACCACCCTTGCACATCCTTTGGATGCCGCAGTTTACTTGCGGACGACCTTAACGATGACGTCACCGGCGGCGACGGCGGAGTCGGCCTCGACGGTAAGCTCGACATCGGCAAACTCGGCGGTGTTGGACACGGCCACCACGACGCAGTCCTTGTAACCGGCAGCGGCGATCTTGGCGCGGTCGATCTTGAGTATGGGCTGGCCAGCCTTCACAACGTCGTCGGCCTTGACGAAGCCCTCGAAGCCATCGCCGTTCATGTTGACGGTATCGACGCCAACGTGCACCAAAACCTCGATGCCGCTATCGGACTGCAGACCCACGGCGTGACCCATGGTGACGGTCACCTTACCGTCGCAGGGGGCGTAGACCAGATCGTCCTCGGGCCACACGGCACAGCCCTTGCCCAGAACCTCGCCACCAAAGACGGGATCGGGCACGTCGGCCATCTTGATGACCTTGCCCTTGACGGGCGAGCACAGCACGTCGGCGCCAGCAGAAGCAGAGATGGAGGCCGGAGCAGCGGCAGCCGCGGGCTCAGCCTTCTTCTTGAACATGTCAAACAGACCCATACGTTTTCTCCTCTTGATTAAGCGCAACGTTATGCGCATGCCTATGGTGATTATAGTGCTAAATGACCAAAATACTAAGGCGAGGGCTCGAATCGCAAGCCCTTCCCGGTAGTGCTCGTGGGACGAGCATCTCCTTTGCATCGCGGGTCGATAAGCCGAGCATCGCCTGCGCACGGGACGGGCAGAAGCGAGCGCACCAAACCCGATACTTCTTTTCGCTCTCGAGTCCTGCCGCCGCCCCGTCCCTGGCACTTCCTGATACCGACCGAAACGTGCCAAAATAAACCCGTCCCTTTTTGGTAGGTTTGGCGAGTGTGGATTTTCGGACGCTTAACTAACGAGCGTGGATAATCTCCCACTTTGAGGCCGTCACCGAGCCAAAAACGGGAGATTATCCGCCCTCATTTTGGATAACCCCCCCCTGTACCAAGCCGAGCTCCATGGTCAAGTAATAACGACTTCTCATCATTAGATTATTTACATCAATTCTAATAACTATTTAATCCTTAAACTCGTTATTAGAATTGATATGATTAGCCTAATAACGAGTTTCCGGCACTAAAGATATGGAGGGCGCGATGCAAATCGAGGAGAACGGCCAGGGAACGCTCCGCAATAATCTATCGGGGAAATTGGCTTACTATTCGTTTTTTCCAACGCCCTTGCAATCATTGAGGCAGCTAAACCTCACCGAGGAAACCTATCGCACGCTTTCCGCATGCTCACGAAAGCTTGGAGAGCTTGAAGGCATGCTCTACTTTGTTCCCAACGCCGACATGTATCTGACGATGTACGTGCGCAAAGAAGCACTCCTTTCTTCGCAAATTGAGGGAACCCAGTGCACGTTTGACGACCTACTTAGTCCATCGCAAACACAACTCCATCATAAAGATGTCGCAGACGTCGTGAATTACGTCCGTGCTGTCGACCGCGGCGTAGAACTGCTCAAAAAGATGCCCTTGTGCACGAGACTTCTTAGGCAAGTTCATGCGGTCCTGCTGGACGGAGTACGCGGAACGGAGAAGAATCCAGGCGAGCTGCGCTCCTCACAAAACTGGATTGGCCCCTCAGGCTGCACCATTGCAACCGCATCGTTTGTCCCTCCAAACATTGAAGATTTGAGTAACACGCTCCAGGACCTCGAACGCTTTATCAATGAGCCTCAAGTCGAAATGGATCCGATTGTGCGGGCGGCGCTCGTCCATTACCAATTTGAAACTGCCCATCCATTCCTAGACGGAAACGGTCGCCTGGGCAGGCTTCTCATTACACTTATGCTCATCAATGATGGCGTTCTTCATTCTTGCTTGTTCTATCCATCGTTCCAGTTCAAGAAAAATCGAAGCGAGTACTACCGGCAACTCACATCCGTAAGGGAGAGAGGCACTTACGAGGAATGGATAGAGTTTTTCTGCAACAGTCTTCTCGAAAGTGCGAAGGACTCGGTAGGGTCCTTAAAAAACCTTGTTGACCTCCATAACCGTTCCACAGCAACCATTACCGAAAATCTCGGAAGGACTGCTGCAAACGGGCAAAGGCTGTTGGGCATTCTTGAAGAGCACCCCATCGTCGACACCGCATTCATCGCTGCCCAACTCGATATCGGCAGGAGTACCGCGAGCTCGCTCGTCAAATCATTTGAAGAATTGGGTATCCTCCGTCCTCTCGACGAGTCAAGACAGAGATACCGGCAGTACGGGTATGAAGAGTATCTTTCGATTCTCAGGGAAGACGCCGAGCCGATTAGATAGGCATCGCAGCCCAGGCAAATTAAAGCGAGCGCGGATAATCTCCCACTTTGAGCCCGCACACAGGCCAAAAACGGGAGATTATCCACGCTCATTCCTGAGTAGTCATTTATGAACGTCCCCAATGACTAGTCCGGCAACGCCGATGTTTCGGCAACGACAGACACTATGACCCAATCCAGGGGCACGGAAACGACAGGAGCCCCCGCTCGTGACCGCGGGTCGGGGCTGCGACAATGTTGTTGAAGTGCCAGAGGCGCAGCCGCGCCGCAACG